>PEXF01000019.1:0-2515 GCA_002779205.1 Candidatus Hydromicrobium americanum | reverse complement strand
TGAAATAGCTCCATCTTTCCAATTTCATCTATAGCAATCATCTTAATATCAGAATCTCTTAGTGCATGATACAAAGTATTCATTCCCACACTTTCAAAATCTCTTAAATTGACTCTATATTTTCCAACCTTAGGGCCATCTTTACAATAAATATGTGAAAGAACCCCTTTTTTACCTTCATAATTCTCTATACTAAAACCAATACGCCTTCCCTCCTCCCTGATTTCTCTGGTAATAAATCCATATAAATGTAGATCAGGAATGTTCTCCTTAAGATAGGTTACAATGTTATTGAAAATCGTGGTTTTTCCACTACCAGGATAGCCAGTAATAAAAAAATTTTTATGCATGATAATTAACATTAGTACATTTTCTATAAACTATTTCCATTAGTATTTGTGATTTTCTCTCCTGGAGGTCCTATAGGTATATCAATAAATATGGATTTTGCATTAGAATATTTTTCCCATACGGTATATATATCTACAAAAATATCTGCTTTAAATTTATTCTTATTATCTAAACAAACAGCAAACCATCCAGCTCTACATCCATCGATGCCAATATACATTTTAAGCTATTCTGCCTTAATATATCCCAGTAGGCTATTTTCGAATCTTCTTTATTGCCTCCTGGAGTTTTAGATTTGAATTGTAATTGTAAGATTATAATCTGCAGATATCATTATATATTATTATTTGGAAAATATGGATTACGGTTAAAAATACTTTACAATAAATCATTTGAGTATTTCACTAAAAAACAGCTTCTATTATATGAGATACTATTTTTTATACCGTCTCATTTGTCTCATTTTTCCCTGACCATACTGCTCAGCCACTTTAAACATACTGCTCCAAAACAAAAATCCGTTTTCCTGTCTCCTTCTCTTTTTTTACCAATTCCTTTCCATCTTTAACATTTGTAGCCATTGGTTTTTCCAAAAACACGTCTTTACCTGCATCAAGAGCTTCAATAGCAACTACCGGATTCATTGGTATTGGCGTCATTACAACTACTGCATCTATAAATGATTCCTTAACCAATAATTTATAGTCGTCATAAAAGGGCATGCCTGGGTATTCTTTGTTTATTTTTTTTCTTAGAAGTTTTAATTCTACAAAAGATTTAATTTTAAAAAAGTAGTATTTTTTTATTTAAAATATTGTAAAATGGATTTCAATCTTAATAAAGAATAAATCAATGGAAAATATTGCTATAGTTACAGATACTACATCTGATATTCCTGAACAGTTAGCCAGTAAATATAAAATAAGGGTGGTTCCTCTATATATCGGATTTGGTGGAAAATTATTTCTGGAGGGAAAGGAAATAACCAGTAGTGAAGTATATGAAAAACTTGAAGCTGGAGTAAAAATATATACCTCCACACCTTCTGTCGGTGATTTTGTAGAGGTTTACAGGGATTTAATAGAGAAAGAGAAAAAAACTTTAATTTATTCAATTCATGTTAGTTCAAAGCTCTCTGCTACTTCAAATTCAGCAGATCAGGCCAAAAGATTTTTCCCTCAAGCTAAAATAAAAGTTATTGATTCTAAAACTTCTGCCATCAGTCTAGGTTTTATTGTTTTGGAAACTGCAAGAGCTACAAAAAGAGGTGAATGTGAAGAAAGAATAGCTAGTATTATAGATTTTATGATAAGGAAAAATAAGTTGTTTGCCACTTTTGAGAATTTTGAATATATATTTAGGGGAGGCAGGGCACCTTTCTTAGGAAAGTTTTTATCCAAGTCAATAAGACTAAAACCAATTATTACTATAGGCAGTGATGGGAAGGTAAAGCTAAAGAAATTTGTAAAAAATAAAAGAAATTCTATTATTGAGCTTTACAAACAGATTAGAAAAGACTCTTTTTATACTGGTAAGAAAAAAATTGGTATCTTTTATGGCTCTGATATCAATCCAGCTTTAGAACTTGAAAAGATGATAAGAGAGGATAGCAGAGTTAAAATTGATGAAATGATTCTATCTGAAGTAACCACAGTTATGAGTGCTCATACCGGTCCTGGAATCTGGGGGGTATCCTCTTGTCCTGTGGTAAGTAAATAATTCAGGAATAAAAATATCTCCAATTGAGTTTATTATTACAGTTCCAATAATATGTATAGGGATTAGTCAATCAAGTGTTTTTATAATTTGAATTATGCTGTTAGAATATCTGTTGGTTGATAATATATTTATACTATCAATAATAGGTATTAATTAAAAAGTAGATTGGATTTTAAATAATTAATAAGCTAAAAATGGAGGTCTTATTATGAGTGTGCCGAGTAAAGCATATAAGTTCTTGTTGGTGAAAGTCCAATCTGGGCAAAGGTTAACTGCCAGCCCAGCACCGAACCTTACATTTAGGGAGGTAACAAGCTAAATGAAGCTAAGGGGAGGGAAGTATCGAGCCGTAGCAAAAGCGAACATTATAAGCCCCGAAATCAACCATCATTTCGGAGGTCGATACCGTTCATTTGGGAGCAGACAGTACTCTCATAACCGTTAT
>PEXF01000134.1 GCA_002779205.1 Candidatus Hydromicrobium americanum | reverse complement strand
CCTGTAAATAAAGGAAACTGCAATTATTAAAATTACAGCAACCGGTGCAATTATATAATCCAGAATAATTAATACAATACAGGCTATAACTGCACAAATTGTCCCATCCCTTATTCTGCCACAAAGAATCAGCAGGGTAGCTGGAACAGGCAGCAATGCTAATCCTACAATACCAATAAATGGAACAAATATAGTAAAAACTAGAGACAAAAAAGTAAATAAGGTAAGTAATGCCAGATTTAATCTTTCAATTTTAATATTTTTTAAATTATCAAAGGACATATTAAATTAGTAAGATTCTATTTATCTTTTAAAATAAGGTATAAGAGCTATAACTCTTGCTCTTTTGATAGCCATAGCTATTTTTCTTTGATGCTGCACACAATTTCCGGTAGATCTTTTTGGTCTTATCTTACCCTTATCAGAAATAAATTTTTCAAGCAAACTTACATTCTTGTAATCAATATTACTAATATTCTCTTTACAGAAATAACAGAATCTTTTTCTCTGCCTCAAGTTAAGCATAGATCCAGTTGCACTTCTTAAATTCCTATCTCTTAGATTCCTATCTCTTAGATTTCTATCTCTTATATTTCTATCATTTCTATTTTTCCTGGCCAATTAAGGTCTCTCCTTTTATATTTAAATTGACAACATTTAATCTAAAATGGTATATCCTCATCACTAAAGTCAGCTTCTTCAATACTGCCTTTGCCGGATGCGTCTTCACCGGATACACTCCCACTGGATACACCCTCTTCTGCTCTGGGATTTTTCTCAAGTCTACAAGAAGCAAATTCCAGACTTGGCGCTATAACATTGGCAATAATTTTTACTGCCGATCTTTTCTGACCATCCTTACTTTCCCAGCTATCCTGTGAAAGTCTACCCGAAACCAGAACTCTGTCTCCTTTGCTTAAGCTTTCAGCGCAGTTTTCTGCCAGTTTATACCAGGCAGTAACATTAAAGAAGTCCACCTGGGTTTCCCATTCACCAGAATTTTTATTCTGAATATTTCTGTTAACCGCAAGTCCAAAACTTGCTACTGCAGTGCCATTTGGTGTAAATCTAAGCTCAGGGTCCCTGGTTATATTTCCCAGAATAGTTACATTGTTAACACCAAAAGCCATAACAGACCACCTTTTTTTAATTAACTTACAATCATTTAAGATTCATCGCTTTTTACAACCAGATGACGCAGTATTTTGTCATTGATTTTATTTATTCTATCCAGTTCAGAAATAACGCCACTTTCACCATTAAAATAAACTATAATGTAATAGCCATTTTCCTGTTTTTTAATAGAATAGGCTAACTTTCGAACTCCCCATTTGTCGATATCGGAAACTTTACATTTTTCCTTTTCGAGTAACGAGGTAATTTTGGACAATTCTTTGTCAACAGCTTCTTCTTCAAGGGATGGATCAAAAATAACCACTAATTCATAATTTCTCAATCTTGCAATCCTCCTATGGACTAATTTTAATAATTAGGTTCTGCCGGTATAGTAGAACAGAAAGATATTTTTAATTTTTCACCTTTATTACCATCAGGGATATTATAACATTTGAAACCAATAATCAATAACAAATTCCAACAAATTTTATAAATATAAGAGAAGTGATTTTAACCTTTGTTTCTCATATATATAAATCAATTTCTATTCCTGAGCCCGCTGTAAATCTCTATAACTTTATCCTCGCTATCATCATATACGGGCTTCAGATGGCCAGTATAATTTATTGCTGAAATATACGGAAACCCCCTGTCAATCACCGCAATATTTATTGCCCCCTGCCGTTGAATAATAGATTTCCACCTGGATAGAGGGATTTGAAGCCAGTGCACCAGCAGAGAAAGTATTACTCCTCCATGAGTTATTACTGCAACACTGCTGCCATCTCCATTCTCATTTACTATATTATCAATTTCAACTTTAGTCCTTTCCTCGAGCTTTTTAAAACTTTCTCCACCTGTCGGGGAATTATTATATGGATCACCAATCCAATTCTGATAATCGTCATGAAACATCCTGTTTATCTCGTCAAATTTCATTCCTTCCCATTTTCCAAAATTTATCTCTTTTAAATTTTCTCTGGCAATTATCTTTAAATTTTTGGTTTTGTTTATGATATTTGCTGTATCTATAGCCCGCCTTAACGGACTACTGTATATATTTGAAAAATCTACCTTTGAGAGGTACTTTGCAGCAAGCCTTGCCTGCTTGAAACCTACCCTGGTCAGTCCGATATCCATTTCTCCCTGATATCTTCCCTCCCTATTCCATAATGTTTGACCATGCCTGATTAAAAATAATTTTATGCCCATAAGATTCCTTCTCTTCTTCCTTTTTAAAGTTCTAAGAATTCAAATTGACCGATAGCATTTTTTCTTATATCAGAAGCCTGCGGGAAATCATATAGTATTTCCCCTTCCTTTACTGCATCTATAAAAATATCTTTATAATTGCTATTACACTTAACACACCTATAATCAGATGCCTTCCTGTCTTCTAAAACAATCTTATCACTAAAGCAATTCTGGCATCTTATTACCTTCTTAGCCCCGGACATTTTCCCTCTTTTTGAGATTTTCTTTCCCTCAATCTCTACAATGTCTAAAGAGAAGTCTAATACTTTTGCTCCACTTATAGCTGTGCCAATCCCAAATGCGTCTGCTATATTTCTTAATTCTAAAATATTATCCTCATCCAGTCCCCCGCTTACAACCAGCTTTACATTCTCAAATCCCCTTATATCGAGTTCCCATCTTACTTCTTCCAAAATCTTTTTAAAATTTCCTCTTCTGGATGCAGGAGTATCTAACCTTACTCCGTACAAAGCTCCTCCCAGACCCTCGGCAACCCTTATAGCTTCAAACTTCTCATCACCAAAGGTATCAATAAGAGAAATCCTTTTAATTTTTGGCTCAATTACCTGGTTAAAAGCCTTAGTAGCCTCTACAGTATCACCCATAATCAGAATCAGGGAATGAGGTATGGTTCCAACCGGTTCCTGGCGGATAAGCTCTGCGCCAAGAGTGGTAGAGACCCCATCAGCTCCGCCAATAAAGGCGCTTCTTTCGACCATGGGAGTTATCGCTGGATGCATTCTTCTGGCTCCGAAACTATAAATTAATTTATCTCCGGCAGCCAGCTTGCATCTTGCTGCTTTTGTGGCTATTCCGCTTGCCTGGCACAAAAACCCTAAAATAGTTGTCTCATATATGCCAAAATCGAGATACTTACCCTCTATTACCATAACAGGCTGGAAATCCTTAAATACCATTCCCTCAGGCATACATCTTATTGATATTTTATCAATATCCGAAAGAAGCTTTATAGTCTCTTCTATTCCCGCCAGAATCCCCCATCTATAGCCATCAGGAAAACCTTTCAAAAATATTTCAGCTTTCACTACAGGATTTTTACCAGTAGCTTTTAATATTTCTTCTGTTCTCTTAAAATATATATCTGTCAATCTGCCTTTTTTTATATCGTCAGCATTTGCTATATGGAACATTACATACTCCTTAAATTATATTTACCTTAAGCACATTCCGCATCTGATCAAGTGCAAATCTGTGGTCTCTTTTATTTAAACCAATTATAGCATCTTTTACCACATCAACCCTGTAACCTCTCATCACTGCATCAGCTACGGTATAAAAAACACATATATTTGTAACATCTCCAGTAACTATTAATTTATTCACCGATAATTTTTTTAATATCTCATCTAGATCTGTATTAAAAAAACCTGAGAATGAGCTTTTTCTTACAATAATATCATTACCCTGTGGTTTTAGTTCTTCAATTATTTTTGATCCTTCTGTATTTCTTATAGCATGTGGAGGAAATATTTCAAACTCCCTGTCATCTTTATCGTGACTATCGCACAAATATATTACCGGATAACCTTCACTTCTGGCTTTTTCCATTTCCCTCTTTATGGGATCAATAATTCTTTCAATTTTAGGAACTTTTAGCGGCGCTCCATCCAATACAAAATCATTCAGCATATCTATTATAAGTAAGGCTTTATAATCAATCATATTGTCACCTCTGTAAATATTAAGATAATGATACTATATGAAAGCTAAATTTTGTAATATTTTATATTGCATAATTTATATATTGTTTTTTTATCGCCTCATCTATAGAATTATAAAAGATAAAATTAATTTATTAAAAAATACGAGCTTAGGAATAAAATGAAAAAAAACAAAATAAATATAAAAAAGTTTCTTATCATCAGTATAATATCAATGTTAGCTATATTTCTCATGATATCACTGACTTCCTGCACCCAGAAGGTATCTTTATATTTCGCAGTATCTACTGATACTGATGTTTACCTTACAGAAGAAATAAGGGAAATCCCGGTAAGTAAAGAGCTGTATAAAAATGTAGTAGAAGAACTGATAAAAGGTCCGGAGAGCGACCAGCTTTATCGCACTATCCCTTCCAATGTTAAAGTTAATTCGGTAAAAATATCTGACAATACTGCTACAGTGGACTTCAGCAAAGAAATTATAACCAATTTTGAGGAAATACCTCACAGCTCTACTACAGAAGTTCTGGCCATTTTCTCTATTGTAAATACACTTACTGAGTTTGAAGAAATAAAAAAGGTAAAAATAACTATCGAAGGCAAAGATAGTGGGCAAGTAGATGGGCTTTATGTAGAAGATTTCTGGGGACATGTAGGTATTTATGAGGAATTTACCAGAAATGAAGTTATCATAAAAAGCTCATAGTCAATTTGCAATAATATGCTCCATGACAGCAAAAGTAGGGACGATTTGGACATATTAAAAAATAAAATAAATGATATTTCAGCCTTTTTTGAAAAAACTCTATTCTCTACAGATAAAAGACCTCTGGTCGGCTGGTTCTGCACCTACACCCCAGAAGAACTTATTGTTGCCGGAGGTTTTATCCCTGTAAGAATTTTCGGAAGGAAAAAAATAATTAAATCCGAAAGTTACTTTCCTATAAATTTCTGCCCTTATATTAAATCAAGCTGGGAGAGCTTACTTTCCGGCGCTGACAATTTAAAAGCAGTAATATTCACCAACTCCTGCGATGGGATGAGGAGGTTTTTTGATACTGCAAATAAATATCTTAAAGATACTCCTTCTTATCTGCTGGATGTCCCCCACTTGAGAGGAGTAGACTCTATAGATTTTTTTGCAAATAATTTAAATAATATGAAAAGATTCATTGAAAATTTAAACGGGAAAAAAATAAGCAACAAAGAAATAAAAAATGCAATAATTCTTATCAACAAGAAAAGAAAGCTCCTGAAAAAATACAGCCAGATTTCTACTAAATTACCAGAGCTTATAAGCATATCTTCTTATTTTAAAGTTATGGAGCTGTCTATGATCTCGGCACCCGAAATCTTTACAGATGATCTGGAAAGATACATAAAATTCATCAGAGAAGCCGATACAGAAAATATGACTAATCTGCAGCCAAATTACGAAAACACCCCTGGTATTATGATTATTGGTAACTTTATCACCGAAGAAAAATTATGGGGTATGTTATCTACAATGAATCTCAAACTGGCTTCTGACGACCTCTGTATTTCGAGCAGATATTTTGAAAAACAGATAGAGCTGGGTGATGATTCTGATTTTCTCAATCTGACAGCTGAAAGATATTTAAATAAGCCCCAGTGTATGAGAATGGCTGACCTTGGATTGAAATTAAAGGAGATTGAGAATAATATAATTAAAAATAATATAGAAGGTGTAATATTTATAAGCTTGAAATTCTGTGATACCATGCTCTATTCCTTTCCCCTGCTGAAGCAGAAATTAAACGACCTTGGGATTCCAGCTTTATATCTTGAGATAGAATATAATAATTTTTCAGAAGGCCAGTTAAAAACAAGGGTGCAGGCTTTTCTGGAAATGCTATAAATATAATTATTTAAAATGGGTATAAAAGACAAACTAAAAACCGGGGTACAGAGAAATTTAAATCAAAAGTATATCAGGAGGCTCCTGGACATTATCGCAAAAAAGCCTGTTCTTTTTGCTTATGGAAGCACGTTTTCCTCTTTATCTGATAAATACCTGAACATTTTTACCATAAAAAGCCTGAGAAATGCTTATACCGACAACAATCACCCCGTGGGTTATGGATCTCTTTTTTTACCCTATGAGATGTTCCATGCACTGGGAATCACACCGTTCCTGCCGGAAGTTATGGCTGGATTTACAGCAGGTTTGGGACTGGCAACCCAGACACTTAAAGAAGCCTCTTCAAACTGGTACTCACAGGATCTGTGTACCTTTCATAGAAGTGCATCCGGTGCAGTGGAACTTGATGTATTTCCAAAGCCGGATTTTGTCATCACTACCAATCTGGCCTGCGATGCCGCGCAAAAATCATTTTATATACACTCGGTAAAATATAATATTGAAAAAAATTTCTATCTGATTGATGTACCTTACGAATATTCAAAGGAGTCTATCTTGTATCTGACCGGACAGATAAAAAATATCTGTATGGATATAAGTTCCAAATCAGGTATAAAACTTGCCACTTCTAAATTTAAAGAAGTCATTAGTCTCTCAAATGAATTTAGAAAATGGGCAATCAAAGTTAACAACTTAAGAAAAACTCTTACAAACTACCCCCCTTATTATAATGGTCTTAATTTTATTTTACCTTTCCACGGTCTTGCAGGAACCAGAGAAGCCGTCATTCTTTATAATCAAATGTATAAGGAACTAAAAAAATATTTAGATAAAGAGGAGAAAGAAAAATCAGGTAAAAATAAATCACTAAAAAGAATTCTGTGGCTGCACCTGAAACCTTACTATAAAAATGAAATATTTAATATACTGGAAAGGGAGAACTGCAGAGTGGTATTTGAAGAAATAAATTATATTTACTGGCCTGAACTTGACCCTGAAAGACCTTTTGAAAGCCTGGCTAAAAAGATGCTTTCCCATTTTCTAGCGGGCAGGATTGATAACAGGATCAATGTAATTCTTAAGGCTGCCAGGGATTATAAGATTGACGGAGCCATTTTATTTTCTCACTGGGGATGCAGACAGAGCAATGGCGGGGCAAGAATTATCAAAGATAGCTTAAATAAGCTTAATATTCCCACTCTGGTTTTAGACGGTGATTGTGTGGATCAAAATAATTCCTCACAGGGACAGGTAAAAACCAGATTGCAGGGATTTGTAGAAATTTTAAACTCTTAAAAAAATAGAAGAAAGGAAAAAGATGTATACTTGTGGAATTGATGTAGGATCAGTTTCAACTAAGGTAGTAATACTAGGTAAAAAAGATAATAAAATTGCATCTTATGTAATCGCCTCCACTGGTTCTAACAGTAAAAATGCTGCTATAAAAGCCCTTGATGATTCTTTAAAGAAGGCTGGCCTGACAGATAATGAGATTGAAGCTACTGTTACCACCGGTTACGGTAGAATAAATATTCCTTTTGCGGATCAAAATATAACCGAGATAAGCTGCCATGCCCGGGGAGCCATATCTTTATTTCCGGATTTAAAAACAGTAATAGATATCGGGGGTCAGGACAGTAAGGTCATAAAACTTAAAGATGGAAAGCCCATTGACTTTCTGATGAATGATAAATGTGCGGCAGGAACTGGCAGATTTCTGGAAGTTATGGCAAGAGCAATGGAAATAAATATTGAGCAATTTGCTCCTATTTTTATTAAAACCAATGATAAAGTCGATATAACCTCTACCTGCACTGTATTTGCCGAATCCGAAATAGTTTCACTAATCGGACAGGGTATAGATAAAAATAAAATTATAAAAGGCCTTATTTATTCTATTGCAGATAAAATAACTTCGATGGTTGGAAGAGTGGGGCTTGATGAACCGGTCTGTATGACTGGAGGAGTCGCTAAGAATCTGGGTGTGGTCAAAGCGCTGGAAGAAAATTTAGGAATAAAAATAAACATTCCAGATGAACCGCAAATAACCGGGGCACTGGGAGCGGCATATCTAGCTCAAAACCTTCATTAATTTTTTCAGGTGATAAATTTCATCTTCTCTGCTTGAGATTTTACCATCCAGCTTCATTTCAAAAAGCTTCCCCGGAACTGGAAATGTTATGATTATATAGATAGCAAATATTTTGATTTTTAGAAAATAAGATATAAGGGAAATTAAGCCTACCTAAAAAAGGTCAAAACCATTATAAAGTTTACTCTGATTATATTACCGGGACTGCTGCTGGCTGATTTTTTATCCTGAATCCTCTTTTTTTTATATTTATAATGTAAAAGTCCAGGTAAATACCTGCTTTATACTTGCAGATACTAAAAGCAAGTTCTTATAAGTTATTTTTTAGGTGGTCTAAAAAACTAACTTTGGAAAGCAGCCTGTTGCTAGGTTCTCTATTGCAACAAAGGTTGATCCTCTGTATAATTCCACATACCACCTCGAAAGGAGGGTCTCTCATGAAATTAGAGCTAATTGTCCCGGCTACGCAAGAGAATCTCCAAAATCGGAAGAAGGCACCATGCCTACACCTTGGTTTAGCGATGGTTGCTGCCCTAACCCCGCCAGAGATCGAAGTCTCCTTAACTGATGAGAATATCACAACTATTGATTTCCAAAAGGAAACTGACTTAGTGGGAATCACAGTACTAACTATTACGGCGAAACGCGCCTACGAAATCGCTAATACCTTCAGAGCTATAGGAGTGAAGGTTATCTTAGGGGGTAGCCACCCTAGCGCTCTGCCCAAAGAGGCAAGTCAGCACGCTGATGCCGTAGTAATCGGGGAAGCCGAAGGAATTTGGGCAAATGTGATCGAGGATTTTAAGGCAAACAAACTACAAAGGATATACAGCCAACGTGATCAGCCCAGCTTACTCAACTTGCCTATCCCCCGGCGAGACTTGTTCGCCGACGGAGCATACTACTTCCAGAACACGATCTCAACCACTAGAGGCTGCCCCTATGCCTGCTCCTTCTGCTCAGTTACTTCATTCTTTGGCCATACTTATCGCTGCCGCCCGGTAGAAGAAATCCTCAAGGAGATCGAAACATTGAACCATAAGAAACTCATCTGCTTCGTTGATGATAATATCGTCGGCAACCCCAAGTTCGCTAAAGAGCTCTTTCGCGCCCTTGTTCCATACAAACTCAAGTGGGTTGCCCAAGCCTCGGTCACCATAGCGAGAGATGACGAATTACTCAAACTGGCGGCCGCGAGCGGCTGCATGTCCCTACTCATCGGGTTTGAGACACTGTCCCCTGCTAATCTAACGACGTTGGGCAAGAGAGTGAATGCGGTTAACGAATATGAAATGGTGATCAGAAAGATCCACTCCCACGGCATCGCCATCCACGGCTTCTTTGTCCTTGGCTTAGACGAAGACGATGAAGATGTTTTCGAACGCACCGTCCGCTTTGCCCAGAAAATGCGGTTAGAGAGCGCTCAATTTGCTTGGCTCGTGCCGTATCCGGGCACCGCCCTATGCGAATCTTTTGATAAGGCTGGACGAATAATCACCAAAGACTGGTCACAGTATGAGTCTAGCATTGTATTTGAGCCAAAGCTAATGTCACGGGAGATTCTGCAAAAGGGGCGTGACTGGGTTTGGAGCGAGTTCTATAGCCTACCCTCTATTTGGAGGAGATTGGGAGTTATACGCCGTTATTCGGTGCCATTCTGGGCGCTGAATCTTTATTATCGCTCTTTCTGGCGGAGAAAATTCAGAACTAATAGAGATAGCAACAAGTTCGAACCCTCACTTCATCTCTGAGTAATATTAGAACTCGGTTCCGATTGAACGAAAAGCCAAATTGTTCAATTACAGATATTTGGAGATTTTTTAGGCTTTAATCCCCATTTACATATAGTTGTAT
>PEXF01000129.1:647-10006 GCA_002779205.1 Candidatus Hydromicrobium americanum | reverse complement strand
TTAGTACTCTTTTTGTTTGATAGTATTTTAATTAAGAGCTAGGATTGTTACGCGCAATTACCTCTCTAAAAGAAATATTGTAGAACTTAGAGAAATGATAATAATTAGAAGGAGGTAAGTATGCAAGGTAACAAACTTTATGTAGGAAATTTAAGCTACTCTGTTACTGATGAGCAATTGAAAGAGTTATTTTCCAAGTATGGTCAAGTTAAATCGGCCAATGTAATTGGAAATAAAGGCTTTGGATTTGTTGAAATGTCTGATCCAGCTGAAGCCGAAAAGGCAAAAGAAGGACTGGACGGCAGTGACTTTGAAGGTCGTAATTTAAAAGTTGATGAAGCTCGTCCTCAAAGAGAAAGAACAAACAGTAACTATAGAAGATATTAAATTAATCTGATTAACACGTAATTAATTAGATAATATCTAAAAAAGACTCCACTCAGGTGGGGTCTTTTAATAGTAAAAAGAGTTATATCTATAGCATTACCGTTATTAAAAGTGATGATTTTTTTAAATCAAGCTATGATTTGAAGTTGGTTTTGGAATTTTTATTTGTTTTGAGTTTTTTCTTATTCGTTTTTCTTCTAATTCAGTTGAGACAATTTTACGAATGCGTATTGACTTAGGAGTTATTTCAACCAGTTCGCTATCGTCAATATATTCCAAAGCATCATCCAGGTCCATTATTCTGGGGGTATTAAAATGCTCCTTATTTTGCTGGTAATTAGCTACCACTAATATACTCAGCTACCATATCCCCTACTTCTGTTGTGCTGTAGCCCATCTTACAGGCACTTAAACTCTTTACCTGAGTGCACACGTAAGAAACAGCATCTTCAATAGATTTGGCTGCTTCTTTTTCTCCAAGGTGCTTTAACATCATCCTTCCCGCTTCTATTGCCGCCAGCGGATTTATAACATTCTTTCCGGTATATTTTGGAGCAGAGCCTCCTATGGGTTCAAACATTGAAGTTCCACCGGGATTAATATTTCCTCCTGCTGCAATTCCCATACCACCCTGGATCATCGCTCCAAGATCAGTAATTATATCTCCAAACATATTTGGTATAACAATAACATCAAACCATTCAGGATTTTTTACCGTCCACATACATGCAGCATCAATATGATTATAATCAGTTTCAATATCAGAAAACTTCTTTGCCATTTCCATAAATGCCCTGTACCACAGATCTCCTACATAAGTGAGCACATTTGTTTTATGAACCAGGGTAAGTTTTCCCGGTTTTCCTTCTTCTTTTCTTGCCCTTGTCAGATTAAAAGCATATTCCAGGCATCTGTCGACCATCTGCCTGTCATAAACCATCACCTGGGTTGCAACCTCATACGGAGTTCCCTTTCTGGTTACACCACCATGACCGGTATATAGCCCACCGGTATTTTCCCTTACCACTACAAAATCTATATCTTCCGGACCCTTGTCCTTCAGCGGGCAATCAACACCGGGATAAAGTTTTACCGGCCTTAAGTTTATATACTGATCCAGAGAAAATCTTAATTTCAATAAAATACCTACCTCTAAAATCCCCGGCGGCACATAAGGATGTCCTATGGCACCAAGATATATTGCTTTAAATTGTTTTAACTTGATAATAGCAGAATCCGGCAGTGTCTCTTTTGTTTTCAGATATCTGTCTCCGCCAAAATTATAATCGGTAAATTCAAAACTTATGTTATGTTTTTTACCTGCAGCCTCAAGAACCTTTTTGCCTTCCTTTATAACTTCTGGTCCTGTGCCGTCTCCGGGTATAACCGCAATAGAATAATGCTTTGATCCAGTCATCTTTCGTCCTCCGTAAGATTAAAAGTGATTACCTCTATATTATATAAATATTTCCGCGTTTGTCTTTAAAAATAATGAATTATTTATTATCTATGAGGTTTTTACCGAAAAAAGCTTTTTTTAAACAAATTATCTGATTTCCCTGATCTTTGATATTGTAAAATTAAAACATATTACCTAGAATATTTTTAAAATATAATAAATCAAAATTATCATAGTTTGAAGTAATTATGATTTGATTTAAACATTAATAATATGGAAGGGGAGATTATGAAAAAATCACTGGGAGCCAGGACGATTATTTATCCAACCCCGGTTCTTATAGTAGGGACTTATGATAGTCAGGAAAGACCGAACCTGATGGCTGTAGCGTGGGGAGGAATTTGCTGCTCCACTCCTCCATGTGTGGCGATCTCTATGCGAAAAGCAACTTATACTCATGGTAATATAAAATTAAGAAAAGCTTTTACTGTAAATATACTCTCTGAGAACATGGTAAAGGAAGCCGATTACTACGGTGTTGTATCCGGCAAGAGCGAAGATAAATTTGCAAAAACAAACATCACCCCGGTAAAAAGTGATCTGGTTGATGCTCCTTACGGAAAGGAGTTTCCTTTTATACTTGAATGCAAATTACTTAAGATAGTCGAAATAGGATCACATACCCAGTTCGTTGGAGAGATTCTGGATATAAAAGCAGAAGAGTCGATTATTGACTCATCCGGCTTTCCTGATATTGAAAAATTAAAGCCATTCTTTTTTGATCCAGCCAAAAGTGAATATCTGGGAACCGGCAAAAAACTTGGAAAAGGATTCTCTATTGGTAAAGAGATTTGATTTTTTTCCCGCCTGTTGCTGGAATTTTAGCAAATTTATTATCCTCTAGATTTAGCTAAAGCTTCCCTATAAAAAATATTTTGCAACTTAAATACGGAAATATCGTTAATAACATAATAAAGTGATTTTAAAAACATATTACTTTACATTAGTATTGCAATCTGTCAGAATGGCAGAAACCTTGACTGGAAATATTAGAAATTGAAAAAGAAAAGAGAAGACTTATAATGAAAATTTTACTTGTTTATCCCGATTATGAAGAAACTTTTTGGAGCTTTAAGAAAGTTCTAAAAATATTAGGTAAAAAGGCTTCATTCCCTCCCCTTGGGCTTTTAACTGTCGGATCAATGCTTCCCGACAGTTGGGAGAAAAAACTGGTTGATATGAATACAGATATATTAAAAGATGAACACATTAAATGGGCAGACTACATTTTTATAAGTGCAATGATTGTACAGAAAGAAGCAGTCAGAAGAGTAATAAATAAAGTAAAAAAATTCAAAAAACCCATTGTTGGCGGAGGACCTCTTTTTACCACGGGCTGGGATGAATTCAACGATGTAGACCACATTTTTCTGAGGGAAGTAGAAGATACCTTTTCAGAATTTGTTGAAGATTTAAAAAATGGCACCCTCAAGAAAATCTACAGCAGTGACGGATTTCCGGATATTAAAGAAACTGCTATTCCTGACTGGAATTCTATTAATGTTAAGAATTATAATTCAATGTGTATTCAACTTTCCAGAGGCTGTCCTTTTAACTGCGAATTCTGTGATGTAGTACAGTTGAATGGAAGAGTACCCAGGACAAAAAGCAAGGAACAATTAATTGCTGAACTTGAGGCTCTATACAGGAGGGGCTGGCGCGCCGGTGTATTCTTCGTAGATGATAATTTTATTGGAAATAAAGCTTTACTCAAAAAAGAATACCTTCCTGCAATTATAGAATGGCAAAAAAATAAAAAGCATCCTTTTACCTTCAATACCCAGGTCTCAATTAACCTGGCTGATGATAAAGAGCTCATGGAATTAATGGTAGAAGCCGGCTTTACAGCCGCATTTATAGGTATTGAAACACCTGATGAAGATAGCCTTGAAGAATGTGGTAAATTTCAAAATAAAAACAGGAATCTGATAGAATCAGTGAAAATAATTCAAAATACCGGCATGGAAGTTCAGGGTGGTTTTATTGTTGGTTTCGATAGTGATAAGGTATCAATTTTCCAGCGCCAAATTGAATTTATCCAGAAAAGCGGAATTGTTACCGCTATGGTTGGCTTGCTTACTGCACTTCCTAAAACCAGGTTGTATCAGAGACTAAAAGAAACAAATAGATTAACTAAAAGGACAACAGGCGATAATACAAAAACTGCAGTTTTGAATTTCATTCCGAAGATGGATAAAAATATACTTCTAGATGGTCACAAGAAAGTTTTATCTACAATTTATACTCCTAAATCTTACTACGAGAGAATTAAAACTTTCTTAAGAGAATATAAGCCGACTAAAAAAATAAAGGCTCCTAAACTCCGCATGTACCATATAAGAGCATTGATTGGTTCAATCTGGTGGCTTGGAATTAAACAAAGAGGAAGACATTATTTCTGGAAATTAATTTTATGGAGCATTCTTAAGCGGCCGTCTCTTTTCCCTTATGCAATTGGTTTCTCTTTAGCAGGAATTCATTTTAGGTCAATATCATAAGGGTTTCTGTTGTTAATAATTAGTTTACAGATATTTCATATTCTCTTACAACTTTATTCTCTTTTACTTTTTTAAAATCGCTTGGTCTTTTGGATCTATCTACTGCAAATATAGTCCAATCTTTAGTAAATAAGTCCTACCTTATCATGGACATATATAATTAACTCTTAACTGTTCATATATAATTGTTTTTGTGATATTTTATAACTCAGTATTGATATAGCAATTTTTTACCTTAAAAAAATGGAAAAAGAGAAGTTTGAGGCAATAGTTTTAAACACTTTAAAAAATCTCCCGGATAAATTCAAGGATAAAATAAAGAATTTAAGTATTGTTATTGAAGAAAAAGATATAAGCCCTGTTATAGAAGGTAAAAAAGGTACCCACACAGAATACACACTTGGTCTTTATCAGGGGCTTCCTGCTACCAAACGGGCAGGCAGAATAAATATATTGCCTGATAAAATAACCATTTATAAAAAATCACTGGAAGAAATAAGCCGCAGTGATAAGGAATTAGAAAAAAACATAAAAAAAGTTATTTTACATGAATTGGGGCATTACTTCGGTCTTGATGAAAAAAAGTTAAGGAGATTAGGCTACTGATTCTTACTCTCTGGCAGGTGAAAATTTATTCACCGGCAGATAATGGTGACAAAATGATTTTCAAAGAACTGATCAATATTGTGGATTATGATGATGTGTGGGAAATACTTGTTAAAGAATACAATCACAAACATGGTATCTATAATGCATATAAAAGTGTGTTTGAAGAATTAAAAACGCTAAAGTCTAAACCTTGCAAGCCGCCGATCACTCTTGTAGTGGCAAAAGTAGAGGACTGCCTTGAGGCAGATAAATTTATTTTTGATGTGTTTGGCGTAATAAATGGGGATAAAAATCATTATGCACTCGAGATGTCTTCATGGTGTGAGTGGCTAAGCTTCAATGTTTTAAATAGATCTATTGAGGTTTATGGAATAGTAGAGGTAGCGGCCCATTCTTTGTATGAGATGACATTCTTCGGATACTCCTCTAAAGCTGTGGATGAGACAGTAGAAAAAGAAAAAAATATACTGAACAAACGCGTCAGGGAAATAGATGACGGTACAGCTCAATTAATTTCATATGAAGATGCTATGGCTAAAATAGGTCTTATTGATAAACGTACCCCCGTAGAAAAAGAAAAAGACTATAGAGAGTATACGAGGATAGCTGCTAGAAATGAAAAGATATATAAAATGTTACTGGAAGGAAATTTATCCAGACATGGAGGCATAAACTGTGAATGAAAAAATCCCAAAATTTCCAAAATTAAAAAAATTATATGACCTGGCTCTAAAATTTAAAGAGTTAAGATGCTGGGAGTATATGGAAGACACAGACATGTTCGGAGTCATGAGACCAGTGGATGGTCTGATCGGCTATGTCTGCATCCTCGGTAATGCCGGGGAAGTTTTTGGGATAAATGCATATCTAGGCCCCAGAGGATTGCACGGATATCTTAAGATACTTTCCGGTGAGATATATAAAGAAAGCCTTGAGATGATGTCTTCCCAGTATTGTATATCATTGACATATGAGGAATATGAATCTTACTTTGATAAAAGGGATAAATCTGTATTGAATGAACTTTGTATATATTCCAAGAGTAAAAAAGCATTGCCGTTTTTCAGGACATATATCCCGGGTTATTACCCCTGGTATTTAACTGAAGAAGAAGTAGAATTTTTTGAGATTATCCTGGAACAATCTATTGATGTATGTAGGAGATTTAAACATGAAAGAAATCTTTTTAAAACAGATAGGGAGAACTATTATTTCATCAGGGTACCTTATAAAAGCAACAACAATGTTTTATGGAAGGATAAATTTATAGAAGCCGAACCTTACAGGGAAAAATGGGAAGATGTCCAGATAAATGAAGTTAAATTGAAAAAGATCTTGAAAAAGCGGCCTCAAAGAAAAGGACTGTGGGAAATAGGCTGCGATTTTTTTCCGCTGCGTATTAATGACGGCAAATCAAGACCATATATGCCGCTTGTATTTCTGGGGATAGATGCTGAGACTGGAGAAATCTTGGGACATAGCGTATCCAGTTTGAGAAAGCAAAACCTGCTTGTAGCCGAAGAGATACTAAATCTGGCAGGAAAGCTTAATACTATTCCTGAGACTTTGATCGTTAGTAATAGGAATTTAAAGAAAATATTAACTCCACTGTCAGAAAGGCTTGATGTTCCCGTTAGATTTAGAAGAAAGCCCATTTATTATGAGGAAGCTGCAAATTCTATGATAGACTATCTAAACAGTGGACCATAGGGTAATCATTCATAAATTATTTTCTAATGACTGTATTGTTAATGTTATAAGATTATATTAGGATTCTAGAGAACATAAAAAATAAATAACAATCATCGTCATGGTAAAAATCGGAAGAAACGACCTTTGTCCCTGTGGAAGCGGCAAGAAATACAAGAACTGCTGCCTTAAAGACTCAGAAGCTATTAATATCATAAGTTATAAATATGATAAATATCTTGAAGCCAGGAACCTGGCATGCGGCAAGGTCTTTGCTATAGGAACGGAAAAACTTGGCATAGAAGGAAGTGACCCCACCTTTTATCTTTTAGAATTCCTTCTCAATAAGGTCGATGTAAATAAGATAAAAAGCATCCAGGATCTGGACTATTTTATAGACGACACTTCATTCATTTTTACAATATTTGGATACCCTATCTATGATTTAATGGAATTTGATGGAGAACCGGATGATTTTGGCTTTAATACGGATAGTATTGAAGATAATTATTTATGGAGATACTGCCTTGCAAACTATATAGATGAATTCACTGAGTTAGAAAAAAAATTCCTGCATTCTTTAAATGATTCTACAGCAGGTTTTTTCAAGGTATTAAATACCGGGACCGGAGAAAATAGTCCAAGTTACCCTGTAATAGAAATTGAAGATATCTTTAACGGCAGGGTTTACAAAATAATGGATAAGTCATTATATAATGGAGTGGTTAAGCATGATATCATTTCGGGTATCATAGCTCCTTTCCATGAAGATATATCTGTAATGGAAAGCTGTCCTCCGATCCTATATCCTCCCCCGGACAAGGAACTGCTATTAAAACTGATTAAGGAGTATTCCAGGGTATATAAGAGTAGATACAGGCATCTTTTCCCAAAAAAGAATGATCATGAAAGACTTTTTAAACTATTTCCCGTTATAATCTATCTGGTATCACTTGACTATTTTCTAATAAGATTGACCAGACCATTGCCCAAGATGGTAAATTATGACAAAGAGGAAATAGTCTTATCAGAGACATCCTATAAAGTCAAAGATAAAGAAAAAATAAAAAAATTACTTATAAATATCCGGGGCATAAGATTGACTGAAGACTCAAAAAAAGAGGCCATACTTAATTGGATGAACAAAAAAAATACAATCCTGGGGACTATATTCTTAAAAAACAAAAGACTTTTATTTCAGACAAATTCCCTGGAAAGACTTGAAAAGTGGAAAGATATGGTAAAGGATATTCCTATCAAGTATCTAAAAACGGATTACACGTATCTTGATGATATCCAGGTCAGGTACTCAAAGGTTAAAAAAAATTCCAGGGAAGACAAAGTTGAAGACAAGGGTATTAATATACCTGAAGAGGATTTTAAAAAGATAGCGCTCGACTGGTGGGAAAAATACTATAATGACTGGGTAGAAACAAAGATACCGGCACTCGGTAATGTAACCCCAAAGCAGGCAGTCAAGACAAGCAGTGGAAGGGAAAGAGTAAAGACCCTCATAGATGAGTTTGAAAATTCAAATCTACATATCAATAAGGATGCTGCTACTGGAAATAATTTTCATAAATACTTTGATCCTGATGAGTTAAGAAAAAGGCTTTCATTAATATAGTAAAATATAGGCTTTAAACTCGCTCAGGTGGGCATATACAGTTACATATGTGGTACCATTTTCATCTGTTCCGTGATAGATCATAATCCTTCTCCCAAAGTTTCCGCTGGTGCCAACGGCATATAAATTAAAATAAGCGAAGTATTTTGTTTATGCACTACTTTACTGTATTGCTTTTTCCAGTCCGGGCTTTACTTTCGGCAAATACTATATCTGAATATTTTACTCCCAATTCTCTGGCAATCTTTTCACATTTTGCCTTGAGTAAAAAGAAGATATTAGCGCCAGTTTCATCAAGAGTTTCGAAATTTCCCTGTCCTTTGCTGATTATCAGGTCTGCTTTTTTAAATTCTTCTAAAAAAGCATCCGATGAATCACTAATATTTATACCAATATTGCTATTTCCAGTTTCTATCACTCTTGCCAGGTTATCAAACTTTGCTTCAACTGCATCTTCCAGGGTGGCATCATTAATTATTGGATCTGATTTAACCGTAAGGACCACCTTTTTATCCAGTTTTACCAATTCTTTTATGAAAACTTTATCAAATACTATCTCTCCTGCATTATCAGTTATATATAAAATATTAATTGAATCCTTTAGTGATTCCCTAAACTTATCATAATTATCCACTGCTAGCGGCATGTTTTGTAAATTCTGTATAATTTTATTAAAATCCAATGTATTTACTTTTTTTATATCTATTCCAAAATCTATTACATTTCCTGCAATTGCAACCTTCGCTGCCATATATAATTTATTTTTTACAGAATCAACCACCTTCTCTAATTTTGGGTAAATATCTAGAGCTAACCTGTTATATTTTCTTTTTAAATCATAATAAGGATCTTTAATGCCCGTTACCTCTCTAAATACAATGTATCCAATATCTGAGTTGGCAGCAGGTGACAGGTCATAATCTATATTCTCTAATTTTTGCAGCAGCTCTGAAACAACCTTTTTACTAAGTTTATTACTACAACCACTAATCTTTAGCGTATTTATAGTCTGTTTTATAATGCATGGTACACACTCTAAATCTGTTTTCATTAAAACTCCTCACTTTTTACCTAGCATAAATTTAGATTA
>PEXF01000129.1:0-304 GCA_002779205.1 Candidatus Hydromicrobium americanum | reverse complement strand
AAAAGCCTGCTTCTAAGAAATGTAAGGCAAGGGGTAGACCCACATATCCCACTCCGATAATACCAATATCTGCCTCCTTTGCCCTTATCCTGGAAATAAGCTTATCCTTTACAGATAACATCAGCCCCTCCATTTCAAGCTTGCAAGCTATCAAGCAACCCGTTCCAGCTTTAATTTTTCTATACGTGAACGTACAGGCTTCAACTCAGCTTGGCATTTGGGGTCACCCATTAAAAGTCTCCCATCAAGAGAAAAAACTATTCCGGGGCAAGAAAAGGGGGCTTTTCTTGCCTAATTTTTTGTG
>PEXF01000035.1 GCA_002779205.1 Candidatus Hydromicrobium americanum | reverse complement strand
GTTCTTCTTCCGTTTAGCCAGTCCAGGACAACTAAACTACCTTCTCCGGGATTTATTCTGGAGGCAGCCTCGGTAAGTTTAGAAATAATTAAATCAACTGCTTTATTTATTTCTTTTTTGCTTAGAGCACTGGAAAGTAAATTCTCCAGAGACCAGGAAAGCAGATCCCGAAACCAGGCATAAACATCTCCGTAGGCAGATTGGCCTGCCTCTAGACCTATCATACCTGGTATTACAGAACCATCAACCTGTCCGCATATTCCAGCCACCAGTTTTTCTCCAATTTCATTTTTAGGGCTTACTGCGATATCACAGCAGGAAGTACCGATTATTTTTACAAAAGTTCCGGGATTTATTCCTGCACCTACCGCTCCCATATGGGCATCATAAGCTCCCACAGATACAGGTATACCTTCTTTTAAGCCCAGCCTCGCTGCCCACTCAGCAGTTAGTCTTCCTGCAGCATCATCTGAGGTATAAGTTTCGGTATACAATCTATCTCTTAAGCCAGATAGAAGAGGTGATACTTTGACCAGGAATTCTTCCGGGGGGAGTCCTCCCCAGGAAGCATGCCACATTGCTTTGTGTCCTGCTGCACATCTGCTTCGCTTTAGCTTCAATGGATCTTTTTTACCGGTAAGAACAGCTGGTATCCAATCTGCATGCTCTACCCAGGAGAAGGCAGCCTCTCTTACCTTATTATCTTCTATTAGTATGTGAAGAATCTTTGACCAGAACCACTCAGAAGAATACACTCCTCCCTCATATTTGGTATAATCTTCACCTCCCCATAATCTAGCGACCTTATTTATTAGCTCTGCTTCTTCTACTGCGGTATGGTCCTTCCACAGTATAAACATAGCATTGGGGTTGTCAGTAAATCCTTCCTTTAAAGCCAGTACAGTACCATCTTTATCTATCGGTGCAGGAGTAGAACCGGTTGTATCTACTCCTATTCCTATTATATTATCTTCAGTATCCAGAGGAGCCTTTCTCAGTGCGCCCACTACTGACTCTTCAAGAGATTCGATATGATCCAGAGGATGCTGCCGGAACTGGTTTTTAGCAGGATTGCAGTACCGGCCTTCTTCCCACCTCTTAAAACAAGATATATGGGATGATAATTCCTCACCATTTGAGACACCCACAATAACTGAGCGTACAGAATCAGTCCCGAAATCCATGCCTATTACATATTTAGATTTACTCATAATATATCTCTTCCTAAAGATATTTATTATCATCTAAGCTTAATTCTAGTTTATTCTCTTTTTTATAATATACTGTCCTGCAATATTAGAACTGTCCAGATCAAAAATATTATCAAAAACAATAGAGGTAGCACCTATCAATCCGACATTTTCTCCCAATTTTGAAAATTGAATATTATAATTATCCTTAACTTTGGGGAATGTATTTTTAGAAACTGATTCTTTAACTTTTTTTAAATACTTCTCACCAAACTTGATAATTTCCCCATGAATTATAATAAGCTCCGGGTTAAACATTTTAATTGTATTGGAAATTCCGATACCCAGATATTCAGCGTTCTTCTCCACATTCCTGGTAACTATCTCGTCACCTTGATCATAAAGACTAGATAGATCTTCCAGTTTTAAACCGCTTTCACTATATTTAGAAGATTTTCCCCTTTTTTTAATATCATTTACAATATCTTCTAACAGAGAACTTGTTGAACACAAAGTTTCAAGACACCCTATATTTCCACAATGGCATACCCTATTTCCTGCCAGATTAGTTATTATATGGCCGACCTCTCCAGCCATTCCTTTATCCCCGCTTACAAGCTTGTTATCTATAAATACACCAGTACCTATACCAGTCCCAGTCTCAACACAGACAAAATTTTTAATATCCTTTGCAAGCCCGTATTTTTTCTCTGCAATTGCCTGAACTCTACATTCATTTTCAATAAAAGTAGGAAGCCCAATTTTTTCCTCCACAATCTCCTTAAGCTTTATATTGTTCCATCCATCTAAATTTGGTGAGAAAATAACCAGACCTTTTTTACTATCAACCAGACCGCTAGCCCCTATTCCAATACCTATTATTTCTTCTTTACTAATCTTAGATTTTCTTATAATCTTCTTCAAGTTCTTTACCAGTTTATCTATAACTTCATCCCGCCCAAGCCATTCTTCAGTTGGAATTTTTATTATTTCTATTATGTTTGACCCTAGATCAGTTAGAGCGATCCTTATAGTTTTTACTCCTATCATTACTCCTAATATATAACCCGCTCTGCTATTAAACTGAAGAAGCACTGCTTTTTTACCACCGGAAGGAGTAGAATCACCTTTACCAATCTCTTCTATAAGACCATCTTTAATAAGCTCACCTATATAAGCAGAAGTAGTAGGACGGCTTATTTTAAGCCTTCTCGATATGTCAATTCGAGAGATAGGCTCCATCTCCATGACTATCTTAAGTATGTTTTTCTTATTTATTTCTCTTAACGAAATATTACTTTTTTCTTTTCTGTAAATCACAATAAAAAATTATATCATTAAATTATAATTTACCACTTAAATATTTATAATTCAAAAAGTCAGACTTCTATAACATCTATGCCTGCAAATTTACAGAAAGTTCTTAACTCTTTTCTTAAGTCTCCAGATATCACACTGGCGTGGTGTATAAAGCCTTCTTCAATTATGGTCCTGTAGAGTTTCTTTAAATCATCTACCTTAATCCATCTCCATGAACCCCTGAGCTTTCTACTGTCATGAAAAGCTTCTCCGGTTGTAATTAACATCTTAAATTTTCCATTTATCTCTACAAGTCTACTTATGGTTACTAAACCTTCTTCCAATTGAAATTCTACTGTTCCAAAGCTTTTATCATAGCCTAACTGCCAGCCCAGTATTGAATGAGTGTTTATTTGAGGTACACAGGAATTACACCTTAAACTAATAGGGGCATTGCCACAGTGCCATGCTAAAAACGTATTTTCATCTTCCTGATTCTGTATGGTCCAGTCAATAAAATGTGGTATATCTCTATTTAAAGTCAAAAGATTTTGTACCACCATAGTAATTGCACCATGAATATCAACTTCACATGCACACATTATTCCGCTATCAGTTAGCCTTCCCATACTGAGACAGGGAGATATTCCAATATACTTCTGCATTTCTGTCCAGCATTTTATCCCAAAACCGGAAAGTTTTTCTTCCGCTGCATATTTTTTAAGTATATATTCAAGCCTTGAAACCTTAGATATTATATTATCATCTACAAGCTTGCAATCATAAAATTTCTTTATCTCATTTTCTATTTCTTTTATATTATCCTCTTTAGTATTATCCATATCCACCTTTAGCTGTAGAAGTGTATAGGGTACAACTTTAATTCTAAACCTATTTATCAAATCCACCTCATTTATGGCGCACGTCTCAAAAGGGGCTACCCTTGGACCAAGTTCGCCTATCTTCATTCCTATAAAGCCATTTATGGCATTCACTACTTTAGAAAACCTCTTTACGTCGGATATAAATCCCTCTTCCTCAGGAAAATAAATGCCCGAAAAATCAAATTTTACATTTCTTCTTACCAGCCCTGACGCAGTAGAGATTGTACCGCAAAATGAATCCGACTTTCTATTTCCATCCTCAGTGAAGGGCCCTTCCTTGGTACCAAAAACCTGAATCGGAATACTGCTAAAAGCTTCTACAATTAAAAGGTTTGGTATCTCCTCACCAAAAGTCATCATACCTATAAGCAAGCCCTGAATATCTTTTTCTTTAAATAGTTTTATAACCTTTTCTGAATCTTCCATAAAAGTAACAAGCCCACCATCTGTTAACTTTTTATCAGGATATATTAACTCAATTTCTTTTATATTTCTTTCAATTGATTTAACTACCCTATCTCTCATATCAATTGCCCATTCTTTATTAAATGGTGACCTGTGGGATGGAACAAAGCCTATTCTTACCATATCAAACCTTTCTTACATAATTTTAATTATCTATTGTCTTTATAGTTTTAATTCTTCATTATTAATAAATTATATTTTTACAGGATACCTCCCATGCCTCTCAGCTGCATTCCAGAAAGCAATTATTTAATATTCTATCTATTTAATAATTATTCTCAACCTACTGCCTTTTATTAAATAAATTAATAGGCAAACTGCTATAAATATATATGTTAGTCATTTTAACTAACTAAATATTGTTTGTCAACGTAAGTTTTATTAATAAATTTACATTTCTTTTTTTTATAAAAAATTATAAAATTTTGTAAAGATTTAAATAAAAAAGGGGTGAGTTCTAATGAAAACTCTTGTTTATGGTAGGAATGAAAAAAAGTTATTGGGAAAAGTTACTCTCAAAAATATTCCCTCCTATATTAATAATGTAGAATACCTTATCTGGATTGATATCGAGAATCCAAGCAAAGAAAGTATGCAGTTTCTGCTGGATCATTTCCATTTTCACCCCCTGGATATCGAAGACTGCCTGAGTATCATTGAAAGACCAAAACTGGATGAATATGATGACTACTTTTTTCTGGTGCTGCATATACCATACTTTATAAAGCAGACCAGAAGGCTTGAACCCTTCGCCGTAAACATTTTTATTGGAAATAATTTCCTGGTAACCGTCCATCACGGGCTGTGTAAGCCTATCCAGAATACATTCGACTATCTGGCTGAAAACCATCAAATCCTGGATAAAGGGTCCGGTTACCTCTTGCATAAAGTCATTGACTCACTCATTGACTATAATTTCCCCATACTCAACAAAATCTATAGGAATATACAGGATGTTGAAGACGCCATTTTCAAAAAAGCGGGCAGTAAAAATGTTAAAGATATACTGCTCATCAGAACCAATATACTAACATTTAGAAACATAATCTTTCCACAGAGAAAATTTCTTAAAACACTGGAGATAAAAGATATGGATTTCTTGATAGAGGCTCTGGAGGTTTACTTCGGCGATCTGGTAGACCATATAGAAAAGATCTGGGAAACCCTCGAAAATTATAAGGAGCTGGTAGAGGGAGTGCATGATGCTCATCAGTCGCTGTTATCAAATAAGATTAACAACATAATGCGTGTGCTTACTATCTTTTCCGTAATCATTCTCCCTCTTGCTCTTATATCCGGGATTTATGGAATGAATGTCGCACTTCCTTCAGAACGCAGCCCTTTCGCCTTTATCATAATTGTGGTTGCGATGTTTATAATATCCATATGTATGCTTATTTATTTTAAATATAAGGATTGGATATGAATTAAGCTGGTGTTTTAATTTCATCTTCAAAAAATACTTCAAATCTGTAATGTGTAAACCCAGGCAAATATTCATCAAGCAGTACTTTTAAAATAAATCCTTGCTTCTCTTCGGGAATCATTTCCTCTCTGGATAAGTAACACTGTTTTATAAACACAACCTGGTTTTTATCGTTATAAAAAGTGCAGAAAAGTTTTAGGTTCCTTATTTTTCCTTCACCTATATTAATTACTTTACCTTCAATAATTAAATAGTCTTCTTTATAATAATAGCTTTCATTTTCAACTATAGGATTCCCTTCAAATCTTTCATAATAATCCTTATAATTAACGCCTATTTTTATTTTAGATATATCTATATACTTCTCTCTTTCGGTCAGGTAATAGTAAAATGGCAACCTGCTCGCTCCTCTAAGATAATTAATGTAAGCAGGAATGACTGCTGATATTATCTTTTCTCCATGCTTATCATAGAAATCAATAGTAATCTCTATATCGGTTTTATTTACTTTGGAAACATTTTTTACCTCACCCAGTATTACCAGGTCTTCGTAAATATCTAAATACAGGTTGCAGTTCTCAATTTTTACATCAATAGAGCCAGTACTTTCCAGTACAATTTTTTCATAATCAAATAAATACAGACTGCTTTCATTTTTATAATCACTATAATCTATTATTTGCTCATCGGTATTATCTCTAATCTTACAAGATGTTAAAAGGTAAAATGGTGAAAAAATAATTATAACTAGAAGCACTATAAATATATTAGATGCATTCCTTCGCAGTCTAGCACTGGTCATCTTCCTCCACATGATTCTCTTCATTTGTAATCTCATTTTTGTTGTTTACGTAAACTATTTTTGGCCGGTAGTCTGACGCTTCTTTCTCTTCCATATAAGCAAAAGATAAAATAATAATCTTCTCGCCTTTAAATATTCTTCTCGCAGCTGCTCCATTTATACAAATTTCTCCGCTATTCTTTTCTCCTTCTATAACATAGGTTTCCAGTCTTTCCCCACTATCCAGGCTTACCACCAGTACTTTTTCATAAGGAAGTATTTTTGCATGCTCCATCAAGTTTTTATCTATGCTTATACTCCCCATATAATCAATCTCAGCACCGGTTACTGTTGCTCTATGAATCTTGCTTTTTAAAATACAGATTAACACTTTCCTTCCTTCTGCTATTTACGTTTACCTAAATTAAATAATATATTTATTGCTTTTATACTTTTATAATTATATTGTCAATAAGCCTGGTCTTTCCAATCCATGCAGCAGCCGCAGCCAGTATGCTCTTACAATCCTTATCCACTCTCTTTATTTCTTCCAGCGTCCGGGTGTCTCTAAATTCAAAATAATCTACGCTCTTAACAAACCTGTTATCCTCCAGTTTACCTAAAACTATTCTTTTTACTTTTTCCAGATCTTTTTCGCCGTTTTTAATCATATTTTTTGCCATATTCAGACATTTATATAAAATAGTAGCATTTTCTCTCTCCTCTACAGATAGATACTTATTCCTGGAACTTAAAGCAAGACCGTTGCTCTCTCTTGTGGTAGGACCACTTACAATCTCAATATCCATATTCAAATCAGCTGCCATTTTCTTTATTATTATCATCTGCTGGTAGTCTTTCTGTCCAAAATAAGCCTTTTGCGCATTTACAATATTAAATAATTTCAGAACTACAGTTGTTACACCCGCAAAATGGATTGGCCTATACTTACCGCACATAATCTTACCCAGTTCTTTTACCTCAACAATAGTTTTATGGTCTGAGCCATACATCTCCTGTACCGTCGGATAAAATATATAGTCCACTCCCTCTTTTTCTGCAAGAGCGCTGTCTTTTTTTATATCTCTGGGATAATTTTTAAAATCTTCATCCGGACCAAACTGCGTTGGATTAACAAAAATGCTTATAAACACCTTGTCGCAATCCCTTTTTGCCATTCTAATAAGATTTATATGTCCTTCATGCAGAAAACCCATGGTGGGAACAAGGCCTATCTTATAGCCCTTCTCTCTAAGTTGGTTTACAATTAATTTACATTCATCTATTTTTTTGATTATCTCCATTACCGCGGGCGCAATATATTCGTATAATAAAAGATAAATCTATTTGACTGCCTTAGTAAGAATGCTCTTCTGCGGGAAATTCTTTATTTTTCACCTCTTCTATGTATTTCCTGTAACATCTCTTCATTTCCTTTCCCACTTCAGCATATCTTTTAGAAAACTTTGGCTTAAATCCTTCAAAAAGCCCCAGCATATCATGAGTTACAAGCACCTGACCGTCGCAGTCTACTCCTGCCCCTATTCCAATTGTGGGGACGCCTATTTGCTGTGTTATTTTTTTCGCGAGTTTTGCAGGAATCTTCTCCAGTACTATTGAAAATACTCCAGCTTCTTCCAGTCCTCTGGCATCTTCTAACATTTTTAAAGCCTGTTCCTTGTCCTTCCCTCTAACTCCATAACCACCTAATTTATAAACTGACTGCGGGGTAAGCCCCAGATGACCCATAACCGGAATTCCTGAGCCAACAATCATTTTTATAGTTTTAAAAACTTCTTTTCCGCCTTCAAGTTTTACTGCTTCAACACCAGCTTCTTTTAAAAATCTCCCGGCATTTCTCACCGCTTCCTCCGAACTTGCCTGATAAGACATAAATGGCATATCGCCAATCACCATCGCCCTTTTCACTCCCCTGGTGACTGCCCGGCAGTGGTGAATCATTTCATCCATTGTGACAGGTATTGTATTCTCATATCCCAGCAGCACATTTCCTACAGAATCACCAACCAGAATTAAATCTATGCCACAGCCATCCAGTTGAGATGCCATAAGATGATCGTAAGCTGTAAGCATGGTTATTTTTTCACCTTTTTTCTTCATCTCTACTAAATCACTGGTTGTTACTTTCTTTTCAGCCATAATATCCCCTTTCTTATCCCCTTTCTATTCTTTAAGTATTTCTTTTAGTTCCTCTACGGTACTCTCTTTTATCCACTTATTCTGATGTGCGATTTTGCTGGTTTCAATGCCCATCATTCTATATAAAGCACTATCTTCTTTAGAAAAAAATTCATTAAAGCTCTTAACATGCTCTTTAATTGTGCCTATGTCTCCCCTTGCTATAGGGCCTGTCAGTGATTTCTCTGTACCCATCTTCTTTATATTGCTGACCGTGCCTTCCACCAGTCCCATCAGGCCTTTTAAAGAATCTTCCGGTTTTATACCCATCTTTTTGTGTATCAGTACCGCATAATTTATAAGGGTAACCAGATAGTTAGAAGCCACACATGCTGCAGCGTGGTAAAGCGGCTTCTTGTTGTCCTCTACCTCGATTATTTCCCCGCCCAGGCTTTTTACCAGAAATTCAGCCATTTTCTTTGATTCTGTGCTGGAATAAGTTACTCCAAAAATAGTTCCTGGTAAAGATTTAATCGCCTCATCTATTGAAGCAAAAGATTTTAATGGGTGGATTGATGCAATTTCAGCTCCTGCTGCCCTGGCCGAATTCAATACCTCCAGCGATTTAGATCCGCTAAAATGAATTGCATAATAATTTTTAAAATCTTTACTTTTACCAGAAAAAATATCGCTACAGACACTGTTTATAACATCATCAGGAGTGCATATTAAAATACAATTTGCCAGTGATACAGCCTTAGAATTTTCTCTGGTAAAAATTACACCAGCTGCTTTGCTTCCTAAAATTTTCTTTGCCCTGTTTAATGATTCCATAGATCTTGAGGATATTGCCTTCAGTTTAATATTAGGCAGCTCTTTTTCAGCAAGCGTGTAGCTTACGGTTGTTCCAACTCTTCCTGCTCCAATGACGCATAGGTTTATTCTTGTTGTTTTTTTCATGGTCTTATTTTTTGCTTTTTTTAATTTTTAGTTTTGTTTAGATGTTAGGAGACCCTGATAGGCATTAGCAAATAAATCAAATTTTTGTTTTTTTCTGATTTTATCAAAATAGGTTTAAGAGACTCCTCTATTGATAATATTATATTCTTCTCATCCATTATGTTTATGCCGTCCATTAAAAATTCGGGGTTAAATGCTATCTCTATTCTTTCTTCTCCATAAGAAACCTCAAAGTCTTCACTGGAGCTTCCTATTTCCCTGATGCTCATAGATACAGTTACTTTACCTTTATCAATAGTTAGTTTAACCGGTATATTGTCCTGGGATATCGACGAAATTCTCTTTACCACATCAAGCATTTTTTCTTTATTTATGACTATATTGTGTTTTAAGCTCCTGGGAATAAGCTGTTTATATTCCGGAAACTTCCCAGAAAGTAGTCTGGAAACTATTATATTCTTTTTTTTATTGTCTCCTTCCAGATAAAAGCTTATCTGATTTTCTTCAATATTTATCTCAATATCGCTGTCTTTGTATTCACTTTTAACAATGCTGTCAAGCACTTTTGACGGTATAACTACTTTCATTGGAGGTCTGCCCGTATCTATATTTTCTTTTACTAAAGAAAGCCTGTAGCTATCTGTTGCTACCATACTTAACAAACCTTCTTCAATTTCCAAAAGCACTCCAGTCAAAATTGCCCTACCCTCGTCTAAAGATGCGGCCCTTTGAGCTTTTATTACCAGATTTCTAAATTTGTTTAAATTAATTTTTATATAGTTCTCCTTTTTTATTTCAGGAAAACCAGGGTACTCTTCAAGAGATAGTGTGTTTAACGTAAAAAGAGCATTTTCGCATGCTATTTTCACCTGGTTTGTGGATTTATCCAGCTCTAATTCTATTTTTGATTCTTTTAAGCTTTTTAATATAT
>PEXF01000096.1 GCA_002779205.1 Candidatus Hydromicrobium americanum | reverse complement strand
AGCAAAAGAAAGTAAAATCAGGCGAAGAAGAAACAGCGCGGGAATGAGTTAAGTAAATTAGTTTTTGACTTTGGCATCACAGTAATTAAATTTAAAAGCCATCTAAGGGGGTGCTTATTATGGAAAAGGTATGTAATTTGTGTGGAAAACAATTGACTACAACAGTTGAGTATCAGTTTTTTCCTGAAGATGATTCATACATTTGCAAGGATTGTTTATCGAAGGAGTCTAAGAAAGAAAGAGAGCAATAGTGTGGTATGGAGCTCCCCAGAAATTTTAAAGACAAAGATTGGGTAGCAATTTTAGATTTTGGTTCCCAATACACTCACCTTATTGCACGTAGAATGAGAGAATTTCTAATCGCATAATAAATGAGGTCAAAGGCATAAATCGAGTGGTATACGATATCTCATCTAAACCACCAAGCACGATTGAATGGGAGTAAGATTTTCTAAAGAAAGTAACTAAACTAAGGAGAATTTTATGTGTGGAATAATTGGATATATTGGTAATAAAAATGCCATGCCAATAATTATTGAAGGCCTTAAAAAACTTGAATATCGAGGTTATGATTCCGCAGGTATAGCAATTCTTGATAAAGATAAGTTATTCATTGCGAAATGCAAAGGTAGAATTTTTGATTTAGAAGAACTTCTAAAGAAAAGAAATATTTTAGGTACCTTAGGATTAGGTCATACTCGTTGGGCTACTCATGGAAAGCCCTCTAAAGTTAATGCCCATCCCCATACGGACCGTTTTAAAAGAATCATAGTGGTTCACAATGGAATAATAGAAAATTTCAATAATTTGAAGAAGGATCTAGAAAAGGATGGTTGTAAGTTCGCATCTGAGACAGATACCGAGGTAGTTGCTCATTTGATTAGCAAATTCTATAAAGGAAATTTAGAAGATGCCGTAAGAAAGGCTTTAAGGAAAATAAAAGGTTCCTATGCCTTAGGTATTATAAGCCGTGATGATCCAGATAAAATAGTAGCCGTTAGGCACGATTCTCCTTTAGCTATCGGTTTAGGTAAACAAGAAAATTTCATAGTCTCAGATGTTTCGGCAATTTTAAACCATACTAAGAAAGTGATATATCTTCACGATGATCAAATAGCTGTTGTTACTAAAGATGCTGTTCAAATATCTGACCTAAAGGGGAATACAGTACCAAAAAATGTAGATACTATTTCTTACGATATAGAGGAGGTCCAAAAAGGGGGATTTGCTCACTTTATGTTAAAAGAGATTTATGAGCAACCCCGGGTTCTTTCAAGAATTATTTCTCACTATGTAACAGCTGAAGGCGCAATCAGATTTGAGAGCTTTAACATAGAAAGTAGTTTTCTTAAGAAAATAGAAAATTTAGTTATTATTGCCTGTGGAACAGCCTATCACGCCGGCTTGATTGGTAAGTATATTATAGAGTCATTCATACGTATTCCTGTCTGGGTAGATTTTGGCAGTGAATTTAGATATAGAAATCCTGTTATGAGAGAAAAAACATTAGTTATTGCAATTAGTCAATCGGGTGAGACTGCAGATACTCTGGCAGCAGTAAGAGAAGCAAAGAAAAATAAAGTCAAAGTTCTTTCTATCTGCAATGTTTTGGGCTCATCCTTAACTAGAGAGTCTGATGCTACTATCTATACTCATGCTGGCCCTGAGATAAGCGTAGCTTCCACCAAGGCCTATACAGCTCAAATCATGGTTCTTTATCTTTTAGGGTTATACTTGGCTGAATTAAAAAAGACATTAAGCAAAAATCATATAAATAAGGCAATAGGTGTTCTTAAGGGTATACCTCTTAAACAGGAAGAGATTCTTGGAAGTTCAAGAAATATAAAAGAGATTGCTAAAAAACATCTTCATTTTGGAGCGTTTCTTTATTTAGGAAGGAATATTAACTTTCCTACAGCTTTAGAAGGAGCATTAAAACTTAAAGAGATTTCTTATATTCCTACTGAAGGATATGCTGCCGGAGAAATGAAACACGGCCCCATTGCTCTTATTGACGAATATAGAGCAGTGGTATGCATAGCTAACGATTCGTTTATTTTTAACAAGATGGCATCCAATATCCAGGAAATATTAGCCCGGCAGGGCAAAATCATTGCTATAGCAACTTCAGGGAACAAACAGATAAAAGATTATGTCAAGGAAGTGATTTTTATTCCCAGGGTAGATGAGCAGTTTTCACCCCTGATTACAATTATACCCCTGCAACTTTTAGCTTATTATATCGCTGCCCTGAAGGGATATGATGTAGATAAACCGCGGAATCTTGCTAAAAGTGTGACAGTAGAATGAAGAGGGATGATATAAGCTCTACATAACTTTTTAGACCAAGACTATAAAAATTTTACTTTTTTAACCTGAAAGTAAAGTACCTGAATTATAGGATGATAACCATTCTATAGGCAGAGCCCTATATTAACTTACACATTATTCCATATTTTTACACTACAAAAAAGTTGGCATAATTGCTGAACTGACTATTAATTTTAAAATGATATAATATTATTTAGCTCAAACTTTATTTAAAATAAAAATGGTTACTAAAATTAGAAAAAATCAAATAATCTTTGCAGCCATGATTTTAATTACATTGGTCGCTTTTCTGGCAAATTTAAGCTTGATTAGCTGTAATAATATTGAAAAAAATACTGATGAAACAGACAAATATACTGAATTTAGAAATAACATGGTCGATTATCAGATCATTGGCAGGGGCATAACTGATAAAAAAGTTATTGATACTATGAGAAAAGTGCCCCGCCATGAATTTGTAGACCAAAGCTTGAAAGACTCTGCCTATGCAGACCGCCCTCTTTCAATAGGAATGGGACAGACAATATCCCAGCCATATATTGTAGCCCTGATGACCGAAAGCCTGGAGCTTACCGGAAGTGAAAGAGCTCTGGAAATAGGTACAGGTTCTGGTTATCAGGCAGCTATACTTTCAGAGATCGTAAAAGAAGTATATACAGTGGAGATAATTACCGTTCTTCACCAGAAATCAAATATAGTTCTATCCGAATACCCCAATGTAGCCACCAGTAATCATGATGGTTATTACGGCTGGGAAGAATATGCACCATTTGACCGGATTATTGTAACCGCTGCCCCGGACCACATCCCCCAGCCCTTAGTAGAACAGCTTGCAGATGAAGGAATTATGGTAATTCCAGTAGGTCCCCCCGGCTGGAATCAGGTTCTCTGGAAAGTGGAGAAAAAAGATGGAGAAGTAACAATCACCAGGATTACTGATGTAGTATTTGTACCCTTAACCAGGGAGATAAAATAAAGTCTGCTCTTAAAAGCAGCCAATATGGGTTTTTGCTGGAATTTTCGGATTGTTCTTCTTGATATTATCGCATTATAGATTTTCATACTTAATATTATCAGGTAATAATTTTAAATTGAAAATTTTTCTAAAATATTTTAACCACCAAATACTTAATCCAAAATATAAATTAACTCTTTAATCATGTCAATGATATCTATCTCCGGGAAAACATAATAATGCATAATATTATTTAATCTTTGCAGATTTAGCCTGTAAGCCGAGTTCTGTACCAACTACCATCGAACTCCACATTTATCCCACTCACTTAAAATACACTGACGCACTAACTAAAATTATCAACCTCCCCACATTTTAATCAAAAATACCTGTATGTCACCAGAGCCACTATATAGACCACTGCCGCCATACCTATTACTGCAAAAAACCCAAAATGAATGGAAATTATTACGGCCGCTATGGATCCTACCACTGAAGTACAACCATTTATAGCCCACAGCCATGGGATAATCTCTTCCCTCTTCTCCTTAGCCTTAGCTATGGCTAAAGGAAAAGGTATTCCCATTACAAATCCAAGCGGGATTATAAGAAGGATTGAATATAAAAATCTCTGCCACAGTACTTTCGAGATTATAAAGTCTCCCACAAACCTGAAGGTAAATATAAAAAGAACCACATAGATTACTATTACTGCCACCACCCATTTCAAATCAACCTTAAACCTACTGCTGATAAAACTACCCACTCCTGCAGTAAGCATAATGCTGAAAAGAACGACCGAAAGAGCATAAGCTGGCTTACCCAGTACCAGAATAAATTTTTGAATGAAGGGCAGCTCGATAAAGAAAAAGCCAAAACCCAGACAGAAAAAATAAACTATATATTTAAAATCCCTTCTTATGCTGATATTTATTTTTTTTATCCACAGGGGCAGCAGTATAAAAAATACCGATAGAATAATAGAAACCAGAAGAGCTGCAACCAGTATAAGATACCCTCCTCCCCCAAAAGGCTGGGTGGACTTGCCAAAATACTTTATGATATCCGGGACCTGTCCAAATCTAAAAAAATTAAAAAAGTAGGGCTTATCATCCCTGGAAGGATAAATGTTGAAGTAATAGTTTTTATAAAATGTTTCCCTTGAACCGCTGTCTTCTTCTATTATCTCTTTATAGTAATTATAAAAATATGGCTCTTCTAATATGTTGTAGATATTTACCTCATCCTGCCCTACGCCATTGTAATATACAATATCAAAATTAAGCTTTTTTACTTCCTCTTTTAGACGGTTAATTTCGTTTTCATCAAAGCCATCTTTTTTTAACAAGGTAGTAAGAGTAGACCAGCTTCTATAGGCAAATACTTTTTGGGGAATTTCCCCAATTTTTAGATTATCCAGGCTCTCACATAAAGTAGAGAGTACCTTTAAATTCTCGCTGGGTGGAAATTGAACCCATCTGGTTACAGCCAGAACTCCATCTTCTTTTAATATGCCCACTAAATCTGAAATAGATTCAACAGTATAGAGGTAGTTTTCATTTAAGCTATAAGCTCCTGCAGAGATTGGATGAAAACTGTCCGATAAACTTATTATGATTAAATCAAACTTCTGGTCAGTTATTTTTGAAAAGTTTCTACTTGAAACCTCACAAACTTTAACTCTTTTATTATTATATATATTCCCACTGTACTCAGAAAAATTGTTCTTAAGCATATCTACTATCAAGCTGCTATTCTGCGACACATATATATTTTTTCCATTAAAATATAAAGCCCCGGCAACATCCATTCCCCCTCCTGGTTCTACCACCAGAACCTTCTCTGGTTCGGGTTTTACAGTAAAAAAAATAGAGATGGGTAAAAATTCCATAAACTTCAGCTCGGCTACATCCCTTTCAATTCTGGTTACTGCAGAGAGATTGTCCCCATCAATGGTAATGCCAATCTGCTGCGGAGGGACTTTTTGATACTGTAAACTGATCCCCGGCGCGGATTTTATACTGAGACTTTCTATTATATCCAGCCGGGCATAAGAACTCTCTTTGCTGTAAATTACTTTAGAGTCAGGAAACCTCAAGTATGTGGGCAGGCTTTTATATGGTGACATTCTTATTTCCATAATCCGGGGCTGAAAAACAATGACAGATGTGATTAAAACTACAAAGATAAATATTAAAGATGTAAAGGTTTTTAGATATTTCTTATTTATCAGTAAAACCGTTGTAATAAGACCTACAGTTGTTGAAATATAAATTGCCCCATCTTTTCCCATAAGCTGCATTATAAAAATGGCTGTAATTGCTCCTGCTGCGGAACCAATCAGGTTATAAAAATAGGTAAGTCCAGGCTTTTCCTGCCTGTAAAATGCATATCCTATAAAAGAGCCCCCAAAGAAAAAAGGGAGTACTAAAAAAATATAATATACAGCCAGATAAAAAATCTGTTTCATCTCCCAGGCAATCTTAAAAGAATCAAAGGGAATAAAGTTGCTTGCTAAAAAACTTATTATTATGGATACCGAAAATCCAAAAGAAAAGATGAGGAGTATCAGATCAGGATTCTTTATTTTACCAATAAAGAAATACAGAAAACTTCCGCTTATACCAAATCCCAGAAGAGATATGCTTACGATCATAAAGGCAAAGTGGTAATAATCCGCTATTGAAAAAATCCGGAGTAGACATACCTGGTAGAGAAAAAGCGAAAAAGAGATAAGCAGAAGAGAGATATCTATCTTACTTTTCATGCTTTTTATTATAACTATTTCACGTTTAGATTTATATTAGAAAAATACATTATTAAAATATGCTAGTATTATTATTGTAATTTTGTGAGATATTGAAGAATATTATATGAGAGTGTATGCGGAGGTAAATAAGATTACATGGCTTCTTTCACCAGTGCCCTTAGTATATGTATCATCCCTCCGGTATCCATTCTGCAGTATTTTATAAGTGATTTCCTTACTTTTTCAACTTCTTCCTTTGTAGGGCAGCTTTCACCAGTATCATAATTCCCGCAGATATAAAGAAAATATATACTCGCTGACATACCTTCGGCTATCTCCATTCCCTCATAACTTAAATCAGTAATTGCCGGAAGAACATTTTTTATCGAGGCACTCCCTTTCTGGGAAGAATGATAATAATGAAAATTACCAAAAGGCTTATAGAGGTCAACTATCCTGGTAAGAATCGAGGTGGTCCACTGACTGTAGTCAGGAAAAGCTTCAGCCAGTTCTTTTAGGACCCCCTTTTCAAATGATTCATAATAAACAATTATGCTTCCTGTTTCACCTATCTTCTTTCTTAAGTTTAACAGAAGTTCTTCTCTTGAATCTTCAGCTCCTTCAGCCAGAAAATCATAATGTTCCGGCTGCCCATCAATAGAATCCAGTATATGTATTGAATACTGGAAAGGTATTCTCTGATAAGGCTTAACTCCGGTGTATAATGGAATAGCAGTTGAAAATGTCTCAAAATCAAAAAAATACAGGGGGTATTCAAGGCTATTTATAAATTTTAATATTTCATCTTTATCTATTTTAGGTCTGCTTGTTTTTGCACACTCAAGCTGAATTTGTTGTTTTAAATTTAAATCATACCGGTCGGGAATATCCTTGATAGAAAGAATCCCTTCATTGTAAAGCCGGGCTGCTTTGTCTTTATTTCCATATAAATTAAAAATATGATTATCCGGTAAGAATTCCCAGCACTTATCTTTAAGCGGACAAATGTAGGGTTCATTGCAGTGCTTTCCGATAAAAATTTCTGGAGGGTTTTTTCCGGCTGCAATTTCGAGCAATTCTTCAATTCTGCCCTCTATTCCCCTCAGGATCTCCTCCACTTCTACCGTAATATCAATCCTCTTGAATAATTCTTCAGGGTTAATATCCCCCTTTCTTATATATTGATTATTAATACAGGCAATTTGACACTTTCTAATATTAACCCCTGCTTTTTCAAAACAGTATTTCTGGAAGGCAACGTCATGGATATATTCTTCTTTAAGCTGGGTTGAGCTTTTAACTTCAACTATATCCCATTTGTCTGCATTTGCCGGCACCAGTATATCCGACCTGCAGTAAACATTTCCAAAGCTGCAGCTTGCTTCAAACAGAGTCTTTCTCTCTGATAAAAGTTCAAAAGTTTTTACCAGCTGTTCCTTTAAATCACCTATCTTTCCCAGGTCAATTCCCCCAGGGTAAAGCTTCTTTGCATATTCACCTACCAGTAATCCCTGGTTGAAAATAAACTGATTCACGAAATCCGGCTGTGGAATTTTTTCTTTAGCGTTAATCTGGTACCAAAAATATTTTAGGCACTGCAATCCCGCCAGATATTTTGATTTTGATATGATTATTTTTTTATCCATAAGATTAATCTATTATTCAAAGTCGGTATAAATCTCTCCAAAATCTATTCCCTCAATAATCCTGGATTTATATTCACTTGTTAACTTTTTCTTAGCATAAACCAGGCTTTCATTTCTTATGCCATTTTTTAAAGCAAGATATGCCTCTATAAATGCTGCCAGATCATCCGCCCCCTTAACCAATTCCCCGTTTCTCTGGCTGATATTAGAAAACTCATCTTCTGTAAACATTCTTATATCTTTCTGCCACCCCTCGGGAATCAGCTTATATATTTTTTTCTCCATCTCTTCAATTTCATAATCCTTTATAAGCTCATCAAGTCCTTTAACCGATTTTTTTATGGGGTTGATTATATCTCTGGTCAATACTTCCGGCAGGTCATGAAAAAGTCCGGTAAAGTAATTATTTATACAGTTTATTCGGTCTAATTTTGCTTCATAAGAGAACAAAAATGAAAATACTGCTACAATCAACATATGACCCAATACAGAAGTTTTAGGAATTCGGTAAAGATGACTCCACCGCTGCTGGAAACGGAGCTGGCCGCATATATCTGCAAAATCCAGTAAATTTCTTTCTTCTGCAAAAATCTTCATACATTTTAAATCATTATATTTCTCCTGTTCCTGGGAAATGCTTTCATCAATCTCCTCGGTTAAATAAACCCTGGGATTTGCCGATTTAATAATATCAAACTCCCACTTCGTTACATAGAAATGTGCCCCGTTTACAATCTTTCTTTCAAGAGTCTCTTCCTCTTCCAGCAAATATTTCTTAAAACGCAAATTAAAGTCTTCTCCTACCTGCTCTGCGAAAGGGCTAATCCTCTCAAAAACCCAGTAGTTTAACTTTTCATACTGTTTTTTATCTTCTTTTATCCTGTAAATCAAAGGAGGTTTTAAGTCGGTCAAAATGATTCTCTTTAAAAACTCGAAGAGTCCATCTTCTATTATTTCAATCCAGTTAATTTCTCCGCCGTTTATATCCTCTTCACATCTTCCCAGAATATAGGCAACCACCATCTTATGAGCCTGCTTATCCAGTTCCGTGAGTTCAATAGTGCGGATCTGGTCATTCCATCTCTGCATACTGGCAGCTTCAAAAATTTTTAAAAGAAGTGATTTTTTTATCATAAAACTCTTTGCATTTTATATCTTCTTGCTTAAATAAATCTCCGGCAATAATAAAAGTTTTTTATTATTGAGTCTTAAACTAGTGTATATCATAGATATTAATTCTTCAAACAAAAGTTACTTCCGATGTGATAAAATATAGTGAAAGTGTTATAACCCTGGCTCTCTTAAACTGCCTTAAAATTAGTTTAACGATTAAAATTATTAATGTAAATTAAAAGTATAAAATGGATAGATTATCAGTAGTTAAAGTTTTTAATTCCCGGATAGAAGCGGAAATAGCTAAAAGTTACCTGGAAAGTTTTGGCATTAAAACCGAAATATTTTCGGATGATGCCGGTCAGAGCATCGCCTCTTTACAGAGTATAAGAGGAGTAAAACTTTTGACCAATCGGAAGGATCTTCAAAAAGCACGCAGGCTGCTTGATAAAAAAAATTTATCAAATGAATAACTTTAAAAATCAAAACAGCAATTCCCATAATATCCAGATAAGTAATTTAAAATTAGAAGACCTTGATAGTTATCTTAAAATAGAATTTGATGCATTTTTCGAAAAAATAAAATTTATATTTGGAAGTAACAAAGATGCTGCATACAGTGTCATTAAATCAGAAATTACTACAAACATTGATACCGGAAGATATTACAATGCCATAATAGATGGGAAAATAGTTGGAATCATTGAGATAGTAACCAGAGAAAACATTAAAAGCTATACCAGAAATTTTCGGACCTTTGTTAAATACCTGGGTTTCTTTAGAGCAGTCAAGGCATTTATCTTAACCTTCCTGGAAGCTCCCAATATAGACAGCAAGACTATCTATATTGACAATGTTGCAGTTGATATAAATAGCAGAAGAAAAGGCATAGCCAAAAAAATGCTAACCTTTGTAGAAGATTTTGCAAAAAGATATAGAAAAAGTGTCTTAAAACTCTGGGTAACCGGCAAGAATAAAAATGCCTATAGCCTGTATAAAAAATTTGGGTTTAATCAACTGGTGGTAAGGTCTTCCTGGATAGCAGAAAGGTATACTGGATACCGGGACTGGATATATATGAAAAAAGAAATTCTGTAATCCTTTTAATATCTGGAGATAAAAGATCTTATGCCCTCTATATAGATTTCTTCTGACTTTATGTAATTGTCATTATGTTTGCCCCTTATCTTAAGGAATTGCCTGGGCTCATTTGCGGCATTATATAGCTTTATTGCATGGGGAAATGGAATATAATCATCTTCGCTGCTGTGGATAATCAATACCGGAATGCTTGCACCTTTTAAATAATCAATAGTAGAATAGTCAAATTTGAAGAATTTTCTTACCGGCAGATAAGGGTGCAGCTCAGCTGCGATATCCTTGATTGAAGTAAAAGTGGAATCCAGAATCAATGCCCTCGCCTTTACTTCTTT
>PEXF01000158.1:1119-10361 GCA_002779205.1 Candidatus Hydromicrobium americanum | reverse complement strand
CCTCCAAAAGCTGCGTGCGAAATACCTCCACTTACAAATACTATCTTTTTTATAACTACATAGGTGCCGACAATACCACAGGCTATATTAACCAGAACTGCAGCTATAACAGCGTTCCTCATAAATTCGTACTGAAAAATTCCCATTATTTCTTATGCCTCCCAAGTACTCTATGCGGTATTCCATGAGCCAATATCTCCACAGGACACCTGTAAGCTTCCTCAAGTTTACCCAAACTGCCTTCTTTTGGACCATGGTAGAACAGCTTCCGGTTAAGGCAGAGAACGCTATCAATATAGATGGAAATTGCACCAATATCATGAGTTACAAATACTATAGCCATTTTCTTATTAAGCTCCAGAAATAATTCATAAATTGATTTCTGCGTTTCCGGGTCCACACTTGCCATTGGTTCGTCAAGCAAAAGCAATTCCGGCTCCCTTGCAATAGCCCTCGCTATAAGAACTCTATGCAATTGACCGGCCGATAGCATACTTATATGCCTGTTCCTATATTCAAGCATCCCTACAGTTTCCAGAGCATCTAATGCGGATTTCCTATCTTTTTCTGAATATTTCCTTACCAGTCCCTTATACCTTCCCATAATAACTATATCGAATACATTAATAGGGAAATTTAGATCAAAATAGATATTTTGCGGTAAATAGCCGGCCAATTTTCTGCCTTCTTCAGGATTTTTGCCAAAAACTTTTACTGTTCCCCTATCAGGTTTCAATAACCCCAGTATAATCTTAAGTAATGTAGTTTTTCCGCCACCATTGGGACCTATTATGGCAATAAAATCATTTTGCTTTATTGAAAAGCTTATATCTTCCAGGACTGGTATCTCTCCATAATAAAAGAATATATTTTTAAAATCTACAATAGTATTATTTTTCATTTCAATTAGCCCCCGAAATAATTAAATTTCATTCCATGGCCCCGGCAAAGGCTTCTGCAGCTTTTCTCATATTTTCCAGATAATTTTTCTTAAGTGAACTTACAAGAAACACTTCTCCGCCAATCTCTCTGGCTACAGTTTCAGCACTTTTAGTACTGAATTCCGGAGAAGCAAAAATCACCTTAATATTATATTCTTTAGCCTGGCTTATTAAATCTTCAATACCCTTAGCTGTCGGCTCTTTTCCCTCTTCTTCAATAGGTATCTGTTCGATACCGTAATCTTTTGCAAAATAAGCCCATGTGGGATGAAAGACTATTATCTTTTTATTTTCTTTTCCCGAAAATGTCTGGACAATTTCATCATCCAGTTTATCCAGCTCTGCAAGGTAACTGTCCAGATTTTTTTTATAATATTTCTGATTCTCAGGATCTATTTGAACCAGGCCTTTATAAATATTTTCAACCATTATTTTTGCATTTGCCGGTGAAAGCCATATATGAGGGTCAATTCCATTAAGATCACTTTTGGCTTCATCACTCTCATCATACTCATAATATACCACAGCTTCACCATATTTATAGCTTACTGCAATAAACTTTACTCCTCCGGCACAATCCACCACAAGCATTTCCCCGTTCATCTTAATTATTTTATCCATCCATGCCAGTTCAAACTCAATCCCGGAACCAACTTTGGCATAAATTTTAGCTTTACTAATTTCCTCCAGCTGGCCTGGAGCAGGTTCATATGTATGGGGGCTGGCTCCCGGAGGAACCATAACAGTAACTATTACTCTGTCTTCTCCAACTCTTTCTACAAATTCAGCCTGTGGCGGTATGCTTACTACAACCCTAATTTTTTCTTCATTAACATCTTTATCTGCCTTCCTGGTACAGCTTACAAATGTTCCGATTAAAAAGACTGAAACAATTATGTAAACTATTACTATTAATATACGTTTCATCTCTTTTTTGCTGCAATTTTAAAATAAATAAAAAATCTGCTTGTATACTATGACAGATATAGCAGATATCTATTATAACATTTCTTATATCAATACTGTCAAACACTACATAAGATTAATGAAAATCCGGAAATTTATATAGCTAAAAGTATATCGCCCTCCCCTTGACAAAAGACATAAAGTTGATAATATTAACACAAATAGTTTATATACGTAAATCCGCATATACACAAGAGTTTAAAGTCTAATAATATAATTTTGTCTGAGGTAAAAAAATGAGTAAAGAAAATTCAAATAAAATCATATACTTTGCGATTATCCTGGGAATATGCCTGATAATAAGCGCATCAATCGGTTCTTTTACATTCTATAAGGTAAGATCACCTGAGGATACCCTTTCTGTAACCGGCTCGGTAAGAGAAAAGGTCACTTCAGATCTCGCTAAATGGACTGCCAATTTCTCAAGGACTGTTTCTGCTGAAGATTTAAAGGCAGGATATCAAATGATGAAAAATGACCAGAGGCTTGTACTGAACTTTTTTGAAGATAACGGATTTAATGAAGAAGATATAACAATTTCGCCGGTATTTACGGATCAATTATATCCGTATGATCCAGACGCTCCAAAAGAATATGTCTTAAGGCAAACTGTAGAAGTTCAATCAAATGATGTTGAAAAAATTACCTATATGGCTAAAAACACCCAGGAACTCATAGACCAGGGGGTTGTATTTTCTATTCAATCCTTAGAATATTATTACTCAAAACTTCCGGAACTTCGCATTGAATTAATCCCGGATGCAATAAATGACGCCAAGTTAAGAGCCCAGAAGATTGCTGAAGGCAGCGGCAAGAAAATAGGGGTAATAAAATCCGCAAATCTTGGAGTAGTCCAGGTTCTGCCAGTTAGTTCTACCGAAGTCTCAGACTGGGGAACCTATGATACATCAACTATCGAAAAAGAAGTAATGATACCGGTTACGGTGATTTTTACCCTGAAATAAAATAAAGAAAATCCAATCTAATAATTGATCCTGGGTCATTTGCTTTTGTGGTTTGTTTTTTATACAAGCACCTTTTGCTTTATCGTTATTATTTATACCATTGTTATTATCTATATCATCTTTAGAATCATTTTCATCAATTTCCTCTTCTATTAACTTTAATTAATACTTTTATATGATATATTAATTTTTATAACACAAAAAATAATCTTGAAGTTGATTTTATTGTAAAAAAAGAAACAGGAGAAAAAGAACTGATATAAGCCTCATGGAGTTTAGATGATAAAAGTCATTCCATATATTTATCTATTATTTTCTCGGTTTTGTATTTTGAAATGTTATACTTAAAAGAAATTGGTAATAATAAAGAAACTTTTTACATTCGATAGGATTGGCTCCCCGGATTGAACAATGTTGATAACAAATAATTATTTGTTAAACCTTAATAGTTGCAAGCACCTTTATTTCCCTTCGAAACCTACGTTAAAATAAATCATAAGATTGAGAAAAGATTATAATAACCTTTTCTCACCTTTTATTTTCTTAATATTAGTTATATCCTGGCTTACTTCCAAGCATCCAAGATATTTTCCTCCTTCAGTGTAAACAGGAAAATAACGAATATAAATAAGCTTTTCCTCTAGATTTATCCAGAATTCTGCAACTTTCCTTTTTTTATCTTTAAAATCTTTTAAAATTTGCTCTACTTTATCCAAGCTCTTTTTTGGATGACAATCTTGAACCCTTCGACCAATAACGGATATAGGTCTTTTAAAAATTCTATCCTCAAATCTATTAAAAAACCTGACCTTATCATCTCTATCAATAAAAGTAATATCAACAGGTAAGGTATCTAAAACAAACTTTAGTTCTTCTTCTGATAAAACTCCAGTATTAAATTTAATCTCCTCTTTTCTACTCAAAAAAATCAAATTCCTTCCTTTCTGACTTTAATAAATTATATTTCTTTTTAATTTCAAACTAACTTATCTTTTTAAACCTTTCATTTAGCGCTCCACATATTGGACACCTGTCTGGAGGATTCCACTCAACAGTATTTCCACATACCTGACAGACATAAATATCTGGCATTTCTTTTATTTCTTTTTGTTTTTATTATTTTAAAAATCATAATTAAAACCACATAGTTCCATCAGTTTCAAGCACTAAATTATTTAAAGTTGCAGCACCAACTATCTTGGAACCATCCACAAAATCATCAGGCGTTAATTTTTCCCCGAATAATTGCGCGCTTTGTTGACATATAAGCAGTTTTATTCCCTGCCTTAAAGTTTCATCAATTACATCCTTTAAAGATGGAAAATTACCTATCTTTATTTTCTCAGCTTCTCCTTTTTTTACAACAGTTACTCCTTCTCCTAAGAAATAAATAGTTGGTTCCACATTCATTGCTAATGCTGTTTGTGCTAATATAAAAGGTGAATAAAGTCTTTGTGGTGTATTTATACCACTTGTTTGTACATATAATAACTTCTTTTTAGCCATTTACTCCTCCTAATTTACTTATACATCTTTTTTATGTAGAAAATAAAATTATCATTATTCTTAGTCATCTTTATAAGTTTGTTACCAGTAGTTTTTGCCCAACTCTTAATATCTTCTTCGGACGCAGGATCATCGGCTATTAGTTCCAGTATTTGTCCTTCTTTCATGCTATTGATCTTTTTCCCTGTTTCAAATACAGGTGCCGGGCAATACAGGCCGGTACAGTCTAAATGTCCATCAGGCTTTAAAACATCTTGTTCTTCTTCCATAGTTACCCATCCTCTCACAATTTTTCTCCGCAATTAGGACATACTTTTAAATTATTGGAGACAGCATGTCCACATTTTTTGCAATAACTTATTTTAATTTTGCAATAAGAACAAAAGGGTAACTTCGTATCATTTAACTTAACATCACAATAAGGGCACTTATTAGTTTTATTTTTTATATCATTGCTTATATTATTTTTAGACATATCATCTCCCAGTTATTTATTTTCCTTTTTTGTCCAGGTAATCCTTGATAGCTTTATGCAGGGCATCAGCGCCTAAATTTGAACAATGGAGCTTGTTTTTAGGAAGCCCTCCTAATTTTTTTGCTATATCTTTATTAGTTATCCTTAAGGCTTCATCCAGTGTCTTCCCTTTAGCAGCTTCACTTACCATACTTGACACTGCAATTGCAGCCCCACAACCAAATGTTTTAAATTTAATATCCTCCAGCTTATTATCTTTAACCTTGATATAGAAACTCATCATATCTCCACATACAGGATTTCCTATTTCTCCTATTCCATCAGCATCTTTAATTTCACCAACATTTCTGGGATTCATAAAATGTTCCATTACTTTTTTACTATATGCTACCATTTATAACCTCTTTTTTAATTTTAGAAAAAACATTTTTATTCCTTATATATGGGAGACATCTCCCTTAACCTTTTAACAATAGGTGGTAAAACTTCAAGTAACCTACTTACTTCTTCAACTGTATTATATTTTCCTAAAGAAAAAAGAACAGACCCTTGAGCCATAGTTGGAGATAAGCCTATAGCGTTAAGGACATGTGAACTTTTAAGTGCCTGTGAAGTGCATGATGAACCACTGGCTGCTGCTATTCCTTCCATATTCAGCATTAGAAGTATTGATTCTCCCTCAATATATTTAAAACTTATATGCACATTTCCTGGAAGCCTATCAGTAGTAGAACCATTTAATTTAACATCTTTTACTTTGTTAATTATTCCATTAATTAAGTTATCCCTAAGTTTTGATATATATTTTATATTATCTTCCATTTTAATTTTAGCCAATTCACATGCTTTTCCAAAACCAACAATACCTGGTACATTTTCAGTTCCAGCCCTTCTACCTTTTTCTTGGGTGCCACCCAAAAAGATTGGTCTTATCCCTGTTCCTTTTTTTATAAATAAGGCAGCTACCCCTTTAGGTCCATGTAGCTGCTGTGCAGAGAAACTATAGGCATCAATTCCCAGTTCTCTTACATTTACAGGAATGATTCCAGCAGTAGCCACGCCATCACTGTGAAATATAATATTATTTTTTTTTGCTATTAAAGATATCTCCTTCAACTTTTGAATAGTTCCAATCTCATTATTTGCATGCATAATAGATATCAATATAGTACTGTCTGTAATTTCATTTTCAATGTCTTTGGTATTAATTAAACCACATTTATCTACTGGTACCAGACTTATATTCCAACCATTTTTTTTCATTTCTTTTAAGGGATTTAAAACTGAATGATGTTCAATGACCGATGATATAACATGATTACCCTTTCCTTTTAAAGCCCTGGCTAACCCCCAAAGCGCTAAATTATTTGATTCAGTTCCGCACGAAGTAAAATAAATTTCTTCAGCAGATGCACCTACCAGATTAGCAACTTTTTTTCTTGCCGATTCAACTGCGTTTTTAGCTAATTCTCCAAAATCATGCAAGCTTGATGGATTACCGTAATTTTCTCTAAAGTAAGATTCCATTTCCTTAAATACCTGATCATCTATTCTTGTTGTAGAAGCATTATCAAAAAAAATTCTTTTCTTGCTATCTTTTTTTATTTTTGAATTCATTTCTTTCTCTTTTTATTATTTTCACACTTCTCTACAGTATTTATTTTCTTTCGTAAAATACAGGTACTTCTATCCGGATATATCTTATTTTCTAAAATACATTCATTTAATTTTCCCTGGAAGATTTCCGCCAGACCCGGTAGAAATATTCTATCTAAAGAAGCTATTAATAAGAAACCTCCATTTTTACCTTTATACAACTTAACCAAGCCTTTTTTATCAAGTGTCTGCCAATGCAACTATACCCAGTGGTTTAGATGCTCTTTATTCGTTATCCCCTAATGCTATTTAAATATAAAACCAGTCTGTTCGGACCAGAATAAAAGATCCAATTCCTGGAGGGGAATACCTATCTTTAAAGAAAATTCTCTCATTTTATTTTCTACATTTAAGTATATCTTTCTGTTAATCAAGGATGGGATTTTCTTTATAATTCTGTACCTCTTTAAACTTCTTAAAATATGTATATCGAGTATTGCTATATCATTACCAAAACCAATATTCCTTAAAAAATGACTCGCTTCCTTATATCCTAAACCTTTTATGTTCTTTACGAACCATTCTCTCGTTTTGAATATATTACCTTCATCTATTTTGCTTTTTATATCAAATCTTCCACTATTTTTAAAGGCTTTTCTTGCCGCTATTAAATAAGAGGCTTTACTGTTAGGAAATCTAACACGTCTCAAATTGGCTTTTATATCACTTTTTTCTCCTTTTAAAAGCAACCCTGATCTTACCAATTCTTTTACAGCTTCATCACAATAAATTGCCTTTGATTGAGGTGTTAATATACAGAAGCATAACTCCTTGAATATGCACTCATCATTACTTTTATATAAATCCCCGAATTCTTTGAGCTTTTTTTTAATCTGATATCTTTTTTTCCTGTAACTTGATAATAACTCATTTAATTCATCATCGTATTGCATTATCTTTAATTACTTATCAATAATTTTCGCAAAACAACTCATAAAAACTTTGAGGATGTGCACAAGCCGGGCACTCCTTTGGCGCCTCTTTTCCTTCATGAATATACCCGCAATTGCTGCACTTTCCTCCTTATTTATTTTTCCATAACCCGTGTATAGAGCAAAACTCCCGCACTTCCATTACATCTGATTTTGTGGCACAATATTTTACCTCAGGAGCCTGGCCAGGCTTCAACTCCTTACGTATTATCCTATCCTTTAGCAATATCTCAATGAATTTTATATAATGTTTATCCTCCATTGGATGTTTGATACTTCCAACCTTCACTTTGATACCACTGTCAGTTTCCTCCACTACCGGAACATGTTTTTCCCGTCCCTGGTCTTCGGTCTTTGCCTCTAATTTTATCATGGGTTCGCCACAGCACACCAGGGAAGTTGCCCCTTCATTCACAACTTCAACTATATTACCGCATACTTCACAGCGATAAAGTTCTCTTAACTGAGTCATCTCGCACCTCCTTATTGCATATTAAATTGTTTTTAATTTGTTAATATTATATAGTTAGACTCTATCTGCACCAATGCGTTAAAGAAATCTTTGATACGTTCATATTTATAACCATTCCTTTCGCTTCTCTCAAGGCACAAAACGAGATGAAAAACCGTTGTCCTTAAGCATTTTTTCTTTTATAAAATATATTGCCGATTTAATTTTCTTTCAGACTTCTTCTCCAGTTTATATTTGTTTTTATTCTTTTTGTATTTATTGTATTGCACAATTCCTACACATTCCACAGCATACTTACACCAATCAAGGCAACTTTGTTTGTCGCTATTTCGCATAACTGTCTTTTTACACTTCGGACACGTTGCCTTAATCTCATCTGACCATATCTCAACCTCATAAGAACAGAAAGGACATCCCACATATTCTGGCTTTGGCTGTCTGAAATTTTGAGCTCCAGGACATTTTAAAATCATTTATTCTACTTCCCTGTTTTTAATAGAGATGCTATTGATAAAGAATTTAACCTGGAAATAGTATACTTTTCCATCACATCTATTTTTTTCTTTAAAACACAACTTTTTATTTCCGGGCATATTTTCTTCTTAAAGGTATGTTCCTGCAATTTTATTGGGCCTTGAAATATTTCTATCAATTTGCCTATATATATCTTCTCAGGTCTGGTTGCCAATACAAAACCACCGTTTTTACCTTTATATGATCTAAGGATTCCTTTTTTATTCAGCTCTTGAAGTACCTTCCTTAAAAAGGGTCTTGGCATTTTTAAACCTTCAACCAACTCTTTAACAGAAACTATATCCTTATTACTCTTTACAATATAACAAAGTGCCCTTATGGCATAGTCGGTATTTCTTGTAATTAAGTTCACTTATTATTTTCTCTACTTTCTATATTAGACTATTCGTAAAGATACCATATCAGTATCATTATGTCAATAGGAAATATAAATCCATAACTTAAAATTTCAAATTGGTTCATTTTATTTTCTCATAAATTATAAAGAATCGACTATAGCGAGATTTCATTCTTAAAATTAATAAGCTAAATTGTCATAGAAACTTTTAGAAGAATAATAATCCTTGGTGAATATAAAAAAGGTAATTTAAAATAGAAAAATTAAAATTCTCTTCTTTGAAACAGAAAAGCTTCAATTTGTAAATTCATTTGGCTCCCCGAACTGAACAATGTTGATAACAAATTAGATTATTCCTTAGGGGAAAATAAATAAAAGGAAAATTATACTAGGTTCCATTTATTCATAAGTATTACTCATCATACTTCTCGGCAATTTCTCGGCAATTTCTCGGCAAT
>PEXF01000158.1:0-1087 GCA_002779205.1 Candidatus Hydromicrobium americanum | reverse complement strand
GTGGTCCTACAGGTTTGATTAGATCTTTCTTTACCAATTCATTTAGATAGTTTCTTGCTGTTCGTTCAGAGATATTAAACATATCCTGGCATTCCTTAGTAGTTATTTTCAAACCTGTTTGTAAGTATTTTAAAATTCTAATCTGCTTTTCATTTAAGAAAATTTGTCCTCTTTTATCTTTAAGTCTTCGATCATGGCTTAACTGTAAAACTGTATCCTTAACTCTATTCATACTCACTGCAACCCCCTCACAGAAATATTCTAACCATTGTGTTGTATCCAAGGTCTTTTGATCTACTGTTTGTAATGCAGCATAATATCTATCTCTATCTTCATTATAATAATCATCAAGTGCAAAAAATCTTTTAGTATCAAAACCTTTTAGATATAAAATTAATGTAGCTAGAGCTCGTGCGGTTCTCCCATTTCCATCTATAAAAGGGTGGATTCTAACAAATTCATAATGAGAAATTCCACTTAACAGTACAGGATATAGTTCCTGCGCCTGATCACTATTTAACCATGATATAAAATCTTTCATAAGAGTAGTTATCTTATTTACAGGTGGTGGTTGAAAAATAACTCTTCCGTAACCATTTACCACTGCAACAGGTACTTTACGATAGAATCCTGATTGATGCTCTGGTAATATACCTTTTGTGTTTAATTGATGTATTTTAAGAATAATGTCCTCAGTTATTTCTTTAACTTTTTTCTCCCCAAGCTTATCAATATATTCAAGTACTCTAACATAGTTTAATACTTCATTTTTATCTTTCTCCCAGGCAGCTATCTTATTACCAATAAGCAGCTTCTTTACTTGTTCTAAGGTTAAAGGATTTCCCTCTATGCTTGTAGAATGATGAGCCATTTTTACAATTGCTTCCCTGCGCAGCTTAACCTCCCATTGCGGAAGAAGTGAGGCATTTAGAATCAATTCTCTTGCAGCTGAAATATCCACAATATGGTTAATTATTTTATTAGTTATTTTAAAATTTGTTTTAAACATTTTTCTCTTTTATCAAACTTAAGAAGTTTATATTATCAACACTAATCAACTTCTCTCTATAATTTTTTAGGTATTAAA
>PEXF01000154.1 GCA_002779205.1 Candidatus Hydromicrobium americanum | reverse complement strand
TAACAAGTACGTTTCCAATGAACCCTGTTGAATAGTAACAATTTCCATAAGATAATCCTTTAAATTTTATTACATAATAAGATGAATATTATATAAACTTAAAAATACTCTACTTCTTCTTGCTTTTCTTAATAATGGATTTTACAATATCCGCTCTTGTAATTATGCCTGTCAGTTTACCATCATTATTTAATATAGGGAGCCTGTTAATATTGTTATTTATCATTATATTCACTACCTTGCTTATTGGCATATCCTCCCTGGCTGTCTTTACATTTGTAGACATAACTTCTTCAACCCTTGTCTCTAAATATTCCTTTATACTTTTTGTATAGCTTTCGTAACTCACGAGAAAAGCAAAACTAAAAGATAACGGGAAAGGAAGATTAGATTCTTTAATTATCAAGTCAGCTTCAGTAACTATCCCTACTAATTCTTCTTTTTCGTCCACTATAGGAACACCGCTTATTTTATTTTTTATTAGTAGTTTCGCTAATTCAGCCAATGTAGCATCTTTGCTTATTGTGATAACCTTTTTTGTCATAATATCTTTAGCAAGTAATTCTGCCATTTTTATAGCCATTCCTTTCGCTTAGCTCAAGGCACAAAACGGGATGAAAAACCGTTGTCCTTAAGCATTTTTTCTTTTATAAAATATATTGCCGATTTAATTTTCTTTCAGACTTATCTCCTTGACTATTATTATTTTTGCTTTAATTAAAAAAGCATTTAATTTTTAACTGGCCAATCTATAAATTTCCATTTTAATTATTACTCTCTTCTGCCAGCTTCACCTACCTTAAAAATTGCATATTTTGTTAAAGGAGGTGCAATTATTTCATTTATAATAACAGATGCCAGGATAGCATTTATCATTATACTCGATATATTTGAAAAAGCCTGATATTCCTTTATCAACAAAGCAAGACCGATGGTCACACCTGCTATTGGAAACAACCCAAAACCCAGATATTTCCTAACTTCCGCAGGAGCATGAGAGACAGCCCCGCCTAATCTGACTCCAACAAATTTACCTAAAAACCTGGCTAAAGTTATCACTACAGCCAGTATTCCTGCTGTCTTTATCACACTAAGATCAAAATGTGCTCCAGCAAGGGTAAAAAACATTGCAAAGATGATAACCTCCATATTATTTATAACTCCAAACATATCTTCGTTGTCTTTAATCATATTCACTACAATGAACCCCATTGTCATATTTGCTAAAATGCTCGACAGTTCCAGCGCTTTTGATACGCCAACACATAAAAAAATTGCACCCGCAACAACAGCCAGAAGTTGCTGTTTCTTTTTAATAAAACGACTTATATAAGTTAGCCCAAACCCAAGGACCGTCCCTAAAAGTATGGAGCCAGTAATATTTATAGTTGGAGTTACTAACATTCTATACCATGAAATGTTCTGAAAACCAGTAATTAATGATTCTGCAACATTTAAGCTAATAGCATAGGCTATAATAGCAAATGCATCATCTAGAATAATTATTGCAAGCAGTGTTGTAGTAAAAGGCCCCATTGCGCCATATTCTCTTACTATCGCTAAAGTTGCAGCAGGAGCAGTAGCAGTGGATATAGCACCAAGAACAATGGCCATGGGCAGATAACTATAAAAAGAACCGGGATTTGCCACTCCAGTTCTAATGATAAATGGTCCAAGGAATAATACTAATATAGTTACAAATACCCAGGCTCCCAATGCCTCAAATGGAGTAATTATAGCAATATTTTTTCCGAATTTTTTTAATTTTTTAAGATAAAGGCCTCCACCCACAAGATAACCAATGATTCCTAAACTAATATCAGTGATTATATCCAGTCCTCCATTAATTAATTCTTTGGGAATAATATGTGAAAGGCTTATAATAATCCCTATAATAATATAACCACTGATAGTCGGTAATTTAAGTTTTTTTGCAGCAAAACCACCAAAAAGACCAATTATTACAATTATACCTACAGCCAGTATTGCATTGACCTTAAAATTCCAATCCATCTACAATTCCCTCTTTAAATTTACTCAATATTGATCTATATTAATCTATTAATGTAAAGCATTTAAATATAAAGCTATCGGGTAATATTGTGATATTCTAACCCTTTAAAAACTTCTTTTCAAGAAACTTCGTTATATAATCTACATATACTTTCTTTTAGTGCAGTTTTATTTCTTTCAGGTATGCAAGCGACAATAATTCTGAAAAAGCTCTTCTTCCCATTATAGACTTTATTCATTTTTTTCAGATATTCCTGCCTGGCTGAATGTAGCCATTTCACTTAATATTTTTACCGAGGCTTCTACAATATTTATTCCTATTGCTGCCCCGGTTCCTTCACCCAGACGCATATCAAAATAAAACAACGGTTTAAGGCCAAGCCTATCAAGAACAATCCTATGGCCCTTTTCTGCGGAACAATGTGATGCGATCATATAATTTGCTGAATCAGGTGAAATAGCAGCTGAAATAAGTGCCCCGGCTCCGGATATAAAGCCGTCAATTACAACCGGAGTCCTTCCGGAAGCGCATCCTAAAATGATTCCGGCAATTCCCCCTATCTCAAATCCTCCAACCTTTGATAGTACATCAATACCATCCGCTGCGTCGGGTTTATTTACCGAAATAGCCTTTTTTATAACATTAATTTTATTTTCAAGGCACCTGTCATCAATACCTGTCCCGTAGCCTGTCACAAATTCTACATCGGTTCTGCAAATTACCGCTGCTATGGCACTGCTGGCAGTAGTATTTCCAATTCCCATATCCCCGGTTGCTATAATATCGTAACCCTTTTTTATCAATTTTTCCGCAGCCTCAATACCTACTTCCAATGATTTCACAGCCTGCTCATCCGTCATTGCGGGACCCTTTACCATATTTTTCGTACCATAGTCAATCTTTTCTAACATCAGCGACTGATGCTCCTGAAAGTCAGCAGCAACTCCAACATCAACTATCAATACCTCCGCTCCGATATGTCTTGCCAGGACATTAATTGCCGCACCACCATTAAGAAAATTATAAACCATCTGAGGAGTGACCTCTCTGGGGTAAGCACTTATGCCTTCTTCAACAACACCGTGGTCAGCTGTCATTACAATTATGGCTTTCTTTTCTATCCTGGGGTTTAGATTAGCGGTAATACTTACAATTTGTTTTGCCAGCTCTTCAAGCTTTCCCAGGCTGCCCCGGGGTTTGGTAAGACTGTCAAGCCTTGCCTGTACCTGTTTCATTAAGCTCGAATCCAGCTTTTTTATTTTTGCTATTGTTTCTTGCAATCTATCCATTTTTTTCCTTTTTTAATAAAATAATAAAAATATATATAATTTGAAATACAATGTCAAAGTGATCTTCCAGGTAGATTTAAAGTTAAATTGTAAAAAAAATTCTTTTTATCACTTGTAATTTTATTATTTATACCTTAGGATTGTATTTTAAATTCCTTATAATTTTATTTTATTACTATGCATCTATTTTTATTATATCAGTATTTTGTTACATCAGTTCTGGCAATATTCTTATTTAATTTTATTGTTAACAATATTTTATTCAAAAATACAGCTAATTATTTACTTCCAGAATCCATAATAAAATCTCCTCCTCTGGTATCAATATTGGTTCCTGCTAGAAATGAAGCTGAAAATATTAAAAGGTGTCTTCTATCTCTTTCAAAACAGGATTATCCCAATATAGAAATATTGGTATTAGATGATAATTCTAATGATGACACTCCGATAATTGTTGAAGAGTTTGCAAAAAAAGACAGCAGGGTAAAGCTTATTACCGGCAAGCCGTTAGAAAGTGGATGGGTTGGAAAAAGTTATGCCTGCTACCAGTTATCAAAATATGCAAAGGGAAAGTATTTTGTTTTTACAGATGCAGATACATTGCATTTTAAAAATTCAATCTCCAGCGCAATTAGCTGCCTTGCTGGCAATAATTTGGGTGCTCTCTCTGCAATTCCAAAACAGATAATGGTTTCTTTTCATGAGAGAATGGTGGTTACCTGGGTTCATTTTGGGATTCTTATTCTGTTACCTTTATTTCTTATAAAAAAATCAAAAAACCCCTTATTTTGTACTGCAAATGGTCAATTTATGTTATTTAGAAGAGAGGTTTATAGAAAAATCGGAGGGCACGAATCCATAAAAACTAAAATTTTAGAAGATATACATATCTCAAAACAGGTAAAAAGATATGGATATAACTTTATGATATTTGATGGAAGTAAAAACATATATTGTAGAATGTATAGAAGTTTTAGTAAATTGATAAGGGGATTTTCTAAGTTTATGTTTGCTGCTTTTGATTTTAATCTTTTTAATATGGCAGTAGTTATTTTATTAATTTCAGCGTTATTTTTATTTCCATTTATTTTGCTTCCCCTGGGGGTTTTACTTTTTGATTGGTCCAGTATGATAATAAACTTGATTACTATTCAAATTCTTATTGTTCTTATTATGAGAATTATATTAACTATTAGACTTAAAAACAGAATTCTTGATATATTTTTTCACCCTCTTTCAATGGTGTATATAATATTAATTTGTATCAATTCTGTTCTTCAGACCAAATTCGGAGAAGGAGCGTGTTGGAAAGATAGAAAATATGATATTGACTTTAAATAATCTCTCTATAATAGTTATACAGTTTCCCTTTTGAATTTCTCCAGGAATTTATTTGAGAGATGGAAATTTTTTCTATTTTAAGTTATAAAAGGCGTCCAGCCCCAGGTACTTTGCTTCACTTCCAAGGTCTTCCTCGATCCGCAGAAGTTGATTATATTTACAAACCCTGTCTGTCCTTGATGGAGCTCCTGTCTTAATCTGGCCGGCATTAACTCCCACTACTATATCAGCAATGGTGGTATCTTCCGTTTCTCCCGATCTATGGGATACTACAGCTGTATAACCTGCCGTTTTAGCCATCTCAATTGCATCAAGGGTTTCGGATAAGGTTCCTACCTGATTCACTTTAATCAAAATAGAATTTGTTACCCCAAGCTCAATTCCTTTTTTAAGTCTTTGGGTATTGGTAACAAAAAGATCATCTCCTACCACCTGGACTTTGCTGCCAATCTTATCGGTTAGCTTCTTCCATCCATCCCAGTCCTCTTCAGCCATTCCATCTTCAATTGAGATTATAGGATATTTCTCTACAAGATTTTTATAATAATCAACCATCTCTGATGGGGTCAAAACTTTGCCTTCGCCCTTAAGATTATATTTTCCATCCTTATAAAACTCGGTAGCCGCAGGATCAAGTGCTATATAAATATCTTTTCCCGGCTTAAATCCAGCTTTTTCAATCGCTTTGATTATATACTTTACTGCATCTTCATTGGTTTTAAGATCAGGGGCAAAGCCGCCTTCATCGCCTACTGAAGTATTAAGCCCGTCTTTACTTAGTACAGCTTTTAGATTATGAAATGTTTCTACCCCCATTCTTAAAGCTTCACTGAAAGTAGATGCACCCAGCGGCATTATCATAAATTCCTGCAGGTCAACACTATTGTCAGCGTGCTTGCCGCCATTTAGAATATTCATCATTGGCGAAGGAAGAATATGTGCATTGACTCCCCCCAGGTATTTGTAAAGAGGCAGGTCAAGTGCTATAGCGGTAGCTTTTGCCACAGACAGAGAAACACCCAGTATCGCATTGGCCCCTAATTTAGACTTATTCTCCGTACCATCCAGATCAAGCACAGCCTGGTCTATTTCCCGCTGATAAACGGCATCCATACCTTCCAACTCCGGAGCGATAAAGGAATTTACATTTTCTACTGCTTTTTGAACACCTTTACCCATATACCTTTTCTTATCTCCATCTCTCAGCTCAACTGCTTCAAATGCTCCGGTAGAAGCTCCGGAAGGTACTGCAGCCCTTCCAATTGCTCCGCAATCCAGTACCGTTTCAACTTCTATAGTTGGATTTCCCCTTGAATCCAGAATTTCTCTTGCAAAAATTCCTGTAATTTCTGTCCAATCACTCATTATTATTCTTCCTTTCCTGTTATTAATAATCAATTATTTTATTTTTTATAACCAGTTAAATTCTTCGGGCTATTACATCGCGGTATATTATATACAAATCATTATATTAGTATTTTTTATATTTTAAAATTAATTATTAAAAATTATGTTTGAAATTTAAGAAAAATTTGGTTAAATAACATTTGGTCTGTAAAGTTTTACTATAGATGTTTTAAAAAAACCTTAAATATATATTTTCAGATGTAAAAAGGAGAGCGGGAGATAAAATAATGATTAAAATAACAAGAAAAATTTTTCTTATACTTACTATTATCACTATTATTATAGTGCTATTTAATCTTTTGGCCTGTAGAAGACTTGGGGATAGTGCAAAAGATTTGGAAACCTTTGAAGTAACCAGAGGCGATATTATTCAAACTGTTAATACCAGTGGCTATATAGATAGTAGTGAGCAAAATGATTACTCCCTTCCTGTTTCAGGTAAAATCTTATACGCTCTTAATAAGGATGATGTTTTTAGCAAAGGCGATGTTTTAATAGAAATAGATAATAGTAAACAAGAACTCTTTATTACCCAGGCGGAAGAAAACCTAAATTTAGCTAAAAACTCACTGGCTCTTGCAAAAATAAGCTATCAGCAGGCACTCGATGCAAATCATATAGCATTACAGCTAGCTGAAACCAGTATCCAGCAAGCAGAGTTATCTGCCTATAATTCTCTAATAGCACTGGAAAATGCAAATAATATGGCTAATAAGTCAAAAGAAAGTGCAAAAGTGGCTTTAGAAAATGCTAAAAAGTTACTTGCTCAGGCCCAAAGTGATCCCCTTATTACTGATACCCAGCTAGCTCAGTATGAAGCTAATGTGAATTCTGCCCGAGCTGGTTACGAGTCAGCTGTAGCACAGGGCAGATCTTCAGCTGAATCTGCCGAAGGAACTTATAATCAGTCAATTTTAGGACAATCTACTAACTACTGGTCAAATCTTTCCAGTACACAATCTGCTGCAAGTCAGATTGAAGCAGCCGCTAAAAATATAGGACAGGCAGAAATACAATTAAAATTATCTGAAGTTAACTTAGAGCTGGCTAAATTAGACATAGATAGCAGTATAATCTATGCACCTTATGATGGAATAGTATTATCTTCAAGTTATAAAGAAGGTCAATATGCCAGCCCTGGAGTACCCGCAATTTCCATAATTAGCAGTTACTTTATAATAAAGGCAGAAGTAAATGAGACCGATGTGGTTAATCTTAAGGTGGGACAGGATGTGGATATAAGACTTGATGCTTACTATGAAAATAAATTTAGTGGTAAAATAATTAAAATATCTCCAATTTCCACAAATATTGGCGGAGTGGTTTCATTCGAGCTTATAGTAAAACCGGATATAGAAAATGGCCCCAAACTTCTATATGGTCTATCGGCAAGCCTAGATATAACTGCATCCAGTGTAGAAAATGTCTTATATGTTCCCATACAATCTGTATTTGAGGAAGATGGAAAATCATATGTAAGTATTCCCGGTGAAGACGGCAGCATAATTAAAACAGAAATTATCACCGGAGTATTTAATTATGACTTTATTGAAATAAAGTCAGGACTGAATGAAGGAGACATTATCTTAATTTCACCAATCCGATAATAGCCATAATTAACTGATAACATGTTAGAAAATAATAAAGATAACATTATAAAAACAACTGATATTACAAAAGTTTACAGAATAGGAGCCATTAAGGTCAATGCGCTCCGCGGCATAAATCTTGAAATAAGAAGGGGTGAGTTTGTGGCAGTAATGGGCCCCTCGGGATCGGGAAAATCAACTTTAATGAATATTATCGGATGTCTTGATGTGCCAACCTCCGGGCAATATTATCTGAATAATATGGATATAAGTAAGCTGAATGATAATCAGCTGGCAAATATTAGGAATAAAGAAGTGGGTTTTGTATTCCAGACGTTTAATCTGCTTTCCAGAACTAATGTCTATGGAAATGTTGAGCTTCCCATGATCTATTCCAAAGATAGAATTATAAATAAGAAAAAGAAAATACTGGATGCTATAAGATCAGTTGGACTGACTGAATGGATCAGACACAGGCCCAATGAGCTATCAGGTGGAGAGAAACAGAGGGTAGCCATTGCAAGAGCTCTGTTAAATCAACCCTCCATAATTCTCGCCGATGAACCTACCGGAAACCTGGACTCTGTAACCGGAGAAGAAATAATGGCCATATTTCAAAAATTAAACAGTGAGGGAAAAACAATAATAGTAGTTACCCATGAGCTGGATATAGCCAGACATACACATAAAATTATTTATTTAAGAGATGGCATTATTCATGGCCAGGAGAAAGTCAAAAACCAGGTATCCGCGGAAGAAAAATTAAAAAAGATGCCCAAACTGTAAGAAAGGTTATGAGATGGCAGGGACTTTAGAACTATGAAGAGATTTCTGGGAAATATAAAAATCGCCTTTCAGGCTTTATTTTTAAATAAGTTAAGATCCTTTTTAACCATGCTTGGTATTATAATAGGCGTGGGAGCTGTGGTGGCCATGCTATCAATTGGTGTCGGAGCCCAGCAGTCCATAATCCAGAGTGTCCAGGGCATTGGTTCTAACCTGATTATAATAACTCCCGGTAACCCCGAGGAAGAGCATAACCTGGGAGCACAATTCGTATTAAGCGGACAGCAGGTCAAACTAAAAACAGATGACCTGCAGGCAATTGAAAGAGAGGCAACTTTAATAACCGGAGCCGCACCAGTTGTATTCAGCTCTTCAATTATTTCATACTCAAACAATAGTGCCCAATCTACAGTATACGCTTCAACAGAAAATGGGCGGGAGTTTTATAATATGGATATAGAGAAAGGCAAATTCTACAGTAAAAGCGATGTTTCAAATGCTTCAAATGTAGCAGTAATCGGTCAGACGGTCATAAAGAAACTATTTGGTAAAATAGACCCGACGGGAAAGATAATTAAAATTGACGGGAAAAACTTTAAAGTAATAGGCACGCTTGAAGCCAGAGGAACCGATACATTTGGCAATGACCAGGATGATTTTATCAGCATCCCGGTTACTACCGCCCAGAATAAATTATATGGGCTGGATTCATATAACATGATACTGGCTCAGAGTATCAGTGAAAAAGACATAGATGCCGCCTCAGAAGAGATAGAATCAATATTAAGGCGGCATAGAAATATAAGATTCGGGGAAAAAGAAGATTTTAGTGTACGAAACCAGACCCAGATACTTGATGTAATCAGCACCATTACCAATATTTTTACTGTGGTTATTGCCGGTATAGCCAGTATTTCACTCCTTGTGGGAGGTATCGGGATAATGAATATAATGCTGGTTTCGGTTACTGAAAGAACAAGAGAGATCGGGATAAGAAAAGCAATAGGAGCCAAGAACAGAGATATATTGATTCAGTTCCTGGTAGAAAGCATTGTGCTCAGTATCACCGGTGGTATTTTCGGCATCCTTTTTGCATTTCTAATATCCGGCCTGTTGAACAGATACACTGTTCTGGAAACATCTATCACTTTACTGCCCATAATCATTGCTCTTAGCTTCTCTACTATAGTAGGTCTTTTTTTTGGCATCTACCCCGCAATGCGTGCCGCAAGACTTAACCCTATAGATGTCTTAAGGTATGAGTAATATGATGATTTTAATCAGTTAATTTCCTTCCCTATTGCCTAAAACATCATAAATATCTTTTCTATGTCTAATACCTAAGATAAAAATTCCTTCTTTTGCTACTTTATAAACAATTCTATAATCACCTACTCTTATTTTTCTAAAACCTTTTAGATTCCCCTTTAATAACTCGCCAAATTTTACTGGATCAACTGAAAGCCTGGTTTCAATAGCTCTTTTGATTCTCGGTTTTGATAAACTATCTAATTTACTCAAATCTTCTTTTACAGCTTTGTGATATTTGATAAGGTAAGACAAATTTACCTCCAAATTTCATCATGAGTCAGAGATTCTTTTTTAGAGAATGTCTTTTCTCTTTCTTCTGCAAGCTTAATAAGAGCAATATCCTCTTCAAGTTCTTCTTTTTCCAGCATACTTTTAAGATATTCCTCCACTATCTTAGAAACTGTAACATCTCTTTCAGCTGCTTTAATTTTTATCTTTTTTCGTATTTCAGTGTCTAAAACAACTGTTAATCTTTCTTTATTCATATTATCATCTCCTAAAAATAGAATATTGTAAAAGTAGTATATCATAAAAGTAGAAAAAACATATCAATTTTTTAGCAATCCATTATTATAATCTGGGCAGCAGAGTATTTTGAAAAATGAATAGTGAATAGTATTTGCAGGTTTTGAGCTTTGATTGACACTCTTTGCAATATAGAACCTTTTGGAGTTAGCCTGTAAGCCGAGTTCTGGATTAATTACATAATTATCACCATAAATAAGTGAATTACCAAAAAATTACTATTTCAACAGG
>PEXF01000049.1:4283-4911 GCA_002779205.1 Candidatus Hydromicrobium americanum | reverse complement strand
AGTTAAGCGGCAGCTTCTCAAAGCGGCGGAAGTCACTTGCCTTGCTTTGGATTCGGGGGCTTGCGGAAGATGACGAAGTTGTCGTTCGGCAGGTAGTAGTTTGAGTGGCGTAAAGCCGAGCGTATGAATCCCTTGTAGAATTGCTGTTTGCGTTGAGCGAAAGTGTTTTCCGAAGGCGTGAAAACTGCGCCGCTATTATGCAGGTACCGCTCTAACTCCAAGCCCGCGTCAAACGCGGTTTTCGCGAGTTCTTTCACTTTCTTTAGAGAAACGGGCGCTTTTTTGACCAATGGACTCGTGTCGCCTAAAAGATGGTAAATCCGCCCGCCGTCCTTGAGAAAACCAGCGAGCACTTTAAGCACTCCGAACGCGTGTGGATAAACTTCATGAGGTTTGCCGTAAGGATGGTGAACGTGAATCTCGTCAAAATCTTCTCCCCCGAATAGTTTAAGCAATTGTTCTTTCAATTCGCTTGGCTTTTGGAAATTCAAGTGCTGTTTGAAAACGCGTTGTTTAAATCGAGTGCGAAGCGCTTCTCTCGCCGCGTCGCTTGCATCCGCCGCCTTGGTCAGCCTGATGAAACGCCGAACAACATCCCGCTCTGCTTCAGACATTGCAGATTGAAGCT
>PEXF01000049.1:2987-4242 GCA_002779205.1 Candidatus Hydromicrobium americanum | reverse complement strand
GCTCTTCCTTTGCCTTCGTCTCCAAATTGAGTTCCTACAATAGCTCTAACCATCTTATAAAATTATGAATTATGAATGCTAAATACTGAATTATGAGGGGATACGCTTTTGTAATTCATAATTCAGCATTCGTGATTTATAATTTCTAATATGTAGCAGTTCCAGAAATTATGTAATGAAGAGGATCGATTGGTTTGCCTGTCACACAGACTTCGTAATGGAGATGCGGTCCTGTTGACCGACCCGAGTTGCCCATTTTTCCTATAACTTGTCCTCTTTCTACAGACTCACCGAGTTTTACTAAAGCCCGAGAAAGATGGCCATACCGTGTTTTATATCCAAACCCATGGTCAATTTCCACGAGCAGGCCCAGACCTTTGCTATGCATTATCTCACTAACAACTCCATTCGCAGTCGTATATATAGGAGTGCCTGTACGATTTGCAATATCAAGTCCTTCATGGAATTCCTTCCATGGATAAGTCCTCCACCCAAACCCAGATGTAATAGCCCCATAAGTTGGCCAGATAGAGGGAGTGTGAAGAAAAAGATTTTGTTTCTGTTCAATGCCTTTTTGTATTTCTCCGAAACTTACAAATTCAAAATCAAGTTTTCTCTGAAGTTCTTGGGTTCTCCCTTCTATTTCATCTAAATAGTAGCTCTCTCCTCCAACTCCAAGCATTCTGACATCAGAACTAATATCAGGAAGTCCCCAAACAAGACGCTCTTTCTCATCTAAATTGATAATGGAATCTATCCTCTTACTAAGCACATCTATCTTTCCTTGTAAATTATTTAAAGCTAACTTAAGTATTCTTGAACAACTTTTCTCTTTAATAAATTTAGCCGCCTTAATATTTGAACTCATTGTCAAGAAAGCAGTTGATAAACTCAAGAAAACTAATACCAAACATCCAATACCTGCAATAATAGTCTGCCACTTGTTAATAGTTTGCCACCTATCATTAATTTTAACTGTCCAGTATCGCATTAGCTATTGAACTTAATTCTTAATTGATAACTTTAATTCTGTCAAGAAATAATTTAAAAAAATTGTAAGTGAGCATAAAAATTGCCAGATATTTAAAGGTTTGATAAAAAGTTGGATTCTTTCTATAATGGAGTTAGTGAGAAAATTTTATATTATTGCTTAAAAATGTCTTGACTTATGGGGTTCACTACACAATTAAATAAACTCTTGAAGGAGAAAGGGCGAAGTGGAAGGAAATGGAGAGGATAAAAATCTCCCTTTCTC
>PEXF01000049.1:2605-2892 GCA_002779205.1 Candidatus Hydromicrobium americanum | reverse complement strand
TATTTTAACAAAGAATTATGAATTCTAAATTATAAATTATGTTTGAGGAAGAACAAGAGAAAATAAGGATTGAGAAGCTGAAGAAAATCAAAGAGGCAGGAATATTGCCTTATCCCTATAGGTTTGAGTGCACTCATAGGATTAAAGATATTCGTGCAAGTAAAGAAAAGTTTATTGATAAAGAGGTTCAGGTTGCCGGTAGAATCTTGGCTATTCGTGGGCACGGGAAGATAATTTTTGCTGACCTTCAGAATGGAGAAAGTAAAATTCAGCTCTATTTTAAATCT
>PEXF01000049.1:2230-2493 GCA_002779205.1 Candidatus Hydromicrobium americanum | reverse complement strand
TCGTTAAGAGGGCACTTATAATTAAGCAAATAAGAAAATTTCTTGATGCTCGCGGGTTTATTGAGGTAGAAACTCCTGTATTGCAGGGAATTTATGGAGGCGGGTTTGCAGAGCCGTTTAAAAGTTATTATAAGAGTTTAGACAGGAACTTTTATTTAAGGATTTCGGATGAGCTATATCTTAAGCGACTTATTATTGGTGGATTTGAACGTGTATATGAATTTGGAAAAGATTTCAGGAATGAAGGAATGGATAGATTACAT
>PEXF01000049.1:1508-2220 GCA_002779205.1 Candidatus Hydromicrobium americanum | reverse complement strand
TTACGGTGCTTGAGTTATATCAAGCTTACGCAGATTATAACGATATGATGAACTTGGTCGAGGAACTTTTTGAAGAACTGTGCAAAGTTCAAACCACGACTCACGATTCACGGACACGGTTCACGGACACGGTTCACGGACACGATTTGGAGATTGAGTATCAGGGAACAAAGATAAAGTTTAAGCGACCGTGGAGAAGACTTACCTTCTTTGAATCGTTAAAAAAATATACAGGAAAGGAACTTAAGGACAAAAACGAGAAGGAACTTGCAAAATTTGCTCAAGAAAATGAGATTCCCGTCTCAAAAGAGTATCATCGTGGAAAGATTTTAGATGCTATTTTTGATACTTTTGTTCAGCCAAAACTTGTTGAACCCACTTTTATAATTGATTATCCAAAAGACATTTCACCTCTTGCAAAAGAGCATCGTGATGACCCAAATCTTGTAGAGAGGTTTGAGCCATTTGTATGCGGGATTGAAATTGGGAATGCCTTTTCAGAACTTAATGACCCTCTGGAGCAAATCAAGAGATTTGAAATGCAACAAGAATTCAGGAAAAAAGGAGATATGGAAGCCCAGATTATGGATAAGGACTTTATTGAAGCTCTTGGATATGGAATGCCACCGACAGGTGGATTAGGACTTGGGATTGACAGGATAGCAATGTTATTCACTAATTCTCATTCAATAAAGGATGTTCTATTATTTCC
>PEXF01000049.1:0-1466 GCA_002779205.1 Candidatus Hydromicrobium americanum | reverse complement strand
GGGGTTCAATATAATATTGTGGCTTTTAGTTTTACAAAAGGTGCAAATGAAGAAGTAGCCAGAGTAAAGCATAAAGATGGATTGGAGATAAAGCTTATAACTGTGCAAGAGTTGTTAGACAAAAAGAAGACATTGCTTAAATGAACTTGGGGGTTGGATAATATGAGAGTTGAATTATTTATAGCAAGACGGCATATTACAAGTTCAGGCGGGGCATTCAAGAAAGTGATTTCAGGACTTTCAATCGGAGGAGTTGCAATTGGAGTAGGGGCTCTGGTTGTAGTGCTGTCAGTTGAAAACGGACTTCATAAGAATTTTAAGGAGCAAATATTAGCTACGACTCCTGAGGTAATGGTTATGAAGTTTCATCATAAGCCAATATCAGATTATGAGTCTCTTATGCAAAAGATTTACGAGATTAACGGGGTGCGAAGTGTAACACCGTTTGTGTATTCAAAAGGAATATTGAGAAGTAGAACAACACAAGATGGGGTTATGTTGAGAGGAATTTCTGACGCAAGGGAGATAAAAAATCTTGAAGGAGAACTTAAAGGAATAGTGTTAGGGAAGATGCTTGCAAATAAGCTATCTGTATTTTTATATGACACGCTTACTCTATTTGGAGTTGAGAGTGCAAGCCCGATGGGAATAAAAACAAGAGAATTTGAGGTAACAGGGATATTTGATGCAGGACTTTATGAGTATAATTCCTCGCTTGCGTATTTTCCTATGAAAAGTTTGCAAGATTTTGTGGGACTTGGAGATGGAGTAACAGGACTTGAAATTAGGTTGGCTGATGTATATAAAGCACCAGAAGTTGCACAGCAAATAAATGGAGAAGTTGGTTATCCCTATTATGCGCATCACTGGATAGAGCTAAATACAAATCTATTCTCCGCTCTGCGACTTGAAAAGGCAACATTTTTTATACTCTTATTATTGATAATTATAGTTGCCTGTTTTGGCATTGCGGCAACTCTTATTATGCTTATTACTCAGAAAACAAGAGAAATAGGCGTTTTGAGGGCTATCGGAGCTACTTCCGGAATGATAAGACGAATATTTATGCTGGAAGGAGTGTTGATAGGCGTCATAGGAACTGTAGTGGGTATTGCGATAGGACTGATTTTGTGCTTCTTGCTTAGCAGGTATCATTTTATTCACTTACCAGAGGGTGTTTCAAGTGTTTATGGGACAGATACACTTCCTGTATATATGAGAGTATTTGATTTTGTGCTTGTTGGGGTTGGAGCAATTATTATATCATTTTTGGCAAGTTTATATCCATCAGCAAGGGCAGCGAAACTTTTGCCTTCAGAAGCAATAAGATACGAATGAAAATCAAAAACTTGTCGCAGACTCTGTGAGTGAGAACTCCGATTCATCGGAACGAAAAAAGGTAGGAGCAAGTTCAGTAGATAAGGATATTCTGGGTGAGATAGAAGTTTTATTTAATGCATATTTAT
>PEXF01000003.1 GCA_002779205.1 Candidatus Hydromicrobium americanum | reverse complement strand
ATTTTCAGGATAAATATGTTTCTAGATGAGGAAAAAATTATTTTAAAATCGGGAAACGGTGGGAATGGTATAGTTACTTTTTTTAACTAAAAAAGTGGGCGCGGGAAAATTCCCAGCGGGGGAAACGGCGGAAAGGGTGGAAATGTAATAATAAAAGCCACCCGGGATTTAAGCACTTTGTATGTATTTAAAAAGAAGATACATTTCAAAGCTGAAAATGGTAAGAATGGAGAGCCCAATAATAGAAATGGTAAAGACGGAAAGGATTTGATTATAAAAGTCCCTGTAGGAACCATAATTAAGGATGTCAAGGAAAATATAATTGTTGATCTGGAAAGTCCCGGCGATGAAATTGTTATAGCTGAAGGTGGTATAGGCGGTAAGGGAAATTCAAGTTTCGTATCTTCAAATAGAAGGTTCCCTGCATTTGCGGAAATAGGTGAAAAAATGGAAGATTTATGGATTAATCTGGAGCTCAGGCTTGTGGCGGATGTCGCACTGGTTGGATTTCCAAATTCCGGTAAATCTACCATAATCAGCCGCATATCAGCAGCAAGACCAAAAATAGCAGATTATCCTTTCACCACTTTAACTCCTAATCTGGGTGTGGTGACTGTAGATGATGAAGACTTTGTGGTTACCGATGTCCCGGGTTTAATAAAAGATGCGCATAAGGGAATGGGTCTGGGGGATAAATTTTTAAGACATATAACCAGATCCATAGTGCTGGCAGTAGTTTTAGATGGGCAGAGGATTATAGATGAGGAACAGGACATCATTGAGACTTTTAATATTTTAAGAGAGGAGATAAGGCTATATAATACTAGTGTATACAAAAAAGATTATGTAGTTTTAATAAATAAGATTGACCTGGTTGCTGATAGTGATAAGTTAAATAAAATTAAGAAAGTTCTTGAAAATAAGAGCGGTAAGAGTGTTTTTTTAGTATCAGCAATTACGGGACAGGGTCTTGATAAGTTAATCTGGGATTTATATAAGAAAGTGGCAGGGTACAGAGAGGAGTTCCAGAAAGATAAAGACATAGAGCTTAAAAAGCAGGAAAGAGTAAAAGTTTATAGCCTGGATAAAAGAAATCTGGAGATGGAAAAAATTAAAATTGAAAAAAATAATAATGAATATATTGTGAAGAATAAAAAATTAGAAAGACTGGTGGCTATGACTGATTTAGAGAATGAAGAAGCATTAGATTATTTAAAATATAGACTAAAAAAAATGGGAATTGCAGACAGGCTAAAAAAGATGGGCGTCAGTGAAGGAAGTACTGTAATTATTGGAAGCCTTGTTTTTTCACTTATTGAGTAAATTTTACTTACGGGGTAATAAATGGGAAACAGAAAAAAGTACCTGAAAAATATTAAAAAAATTGTCATAAAAATAGGCTCCAGCAGTCTTACTTCGAAAGCAGGCGGGCTGGATAAAGTTGGTATGAAGAGATTTGTAAATGAAGTCAGCTCTCTAATCAAAAGAGGAATGGAAGTGATAATAGTTACCAGCGGAGCTATTGCTGCTGGTCTGGAGAGTTTAAATATCAAAAAAAAGCCGGAAGATATAACTCTTCTTCAAGCTGCTGCTTCTATAGGCCAGGTAGAGCTTATGAGGTTGTACAGTAATTTATTTTTAAAAAGTGGTTTAAAGATAGGCCAGATACTGTTAACTCATGAGGATACTACTAGAAGGGAGCAGTATCTTAATATTAAAAATACCATAAAAAATTTAATCGGTTTAAATATCGTTCCTGTAATTAATGAAAATGACAGCGTAGCTGTAGATGAAATAAAATTTGGAGATAATGACCAGCTGGCTGCTCTGGTTGCAATTCTGGCGGAATCAGATATTTTAATAATTTTAACTGATATTGACGGAATGTACGATAAAAACCCCAGGATTTATAGTGACGCGAAGCTAATTTCGTATATAGATAAAATAAATGAAGATATTGAAAAAGCAGCCGGGGGAATCGGCTCAACTTATGGCATTGGTGGAATGGAATCCAAGATAAAAGCTGCAAAAATTTGCTCTTTTTCTGGTATAAAAACAATAATTGCAAATAGCAGAAGGAAAAATATTTTAAATAAAATTATCGCTGGTGAGGATGTAGGGACTTTCTTTGCCCCGCAGACCGTAAAGAAGATAAAAAGTATAAAGAAATGGATAGCTTTCGGCATGAAAACCAAAGGTGGTATAGTTATTGACAGGGGAGCAGAAGAAGCTGTGTTAAATAAAGGTAAAAGCATACTGGCAGTTGGTGTGGTAAAGGTTGACGGTAAGTTCAATAAAGGCGATACATTGAAGGTATTTTCACTTGACAGTAAATTGATTGCCAAGGGAATTAGCAACTTTTCAAGTGAGGATATAGAAAAAATAAAGGGGAAAAACAGAGATAAGATTTTATCTGAATTTGATACTTCGATGTGTAGTGAAGTAATCCACAGGGATTGTCTTGTGGTTTTTAAGGAATGATTTTAACCAGCTGTTTTGTGTTATAATAACTAAAAGCTGGAGGAATTTATGGATATAGTTTTAGAAATAGCAAAAAGGGCAAAAGAAAATACAAAGTTTATCTCTAATGCAAATACGAAGATTAAAAACAAGATACTATCCGATATTTCAAAATATCTTATCGCCAGTACTGAGGAAATCATAAAAGAAAATAAAAAAGATTTAGAAATATCCACACAAGAAGGGATGTCTGATAGTTTACTGGATAGATTAAAATTAGACAGGAAAAGAATAGAAAAAAAAGCAGAAAGTATAGACAAGGTTATCAAATTCACCGATCCTGTAGGGGAAGTAGTTTTTGGATATAATCTTCCCAATGGCTTGATTCTGAAGAATATCAGGGTACCTCTGGGAGTTGTGGGAATAATATATGAAGCCAGGCCTGATGTTACTATTGATGCTTCGGTTCTGTGCCTTAAAGCAGGAAATTGTATTATTCTAAGGGGAAGTTCCCATGCACTTAATACCAATAAAAAATTGGTCCAGGTAATGGGCAGGGCTCTAAAAGATAATGATTTTCCGGAAAGTATAATACAGATTATCCCATCCGCTGATAGGAAAGATGCGGTCAGGCTAATGCAACTCCGGCAATACATAGATGTTATTATCCCAAGAGGGGGTAAGAGCTTGATTGAAAGTGTGGTAGAAAATTCAAAAGTGCCTGTGATTGAAACAGGAATTGGAAATTGTCATGTTTATATTGATAATGCATTGGAAAATATTAGCATTGACAAAATTGCAGAAATAGTAATAAATGCAAAGACGCAGCGGCCAAGCGTTTGTAATGCGGCTGAAAAATTGCTGGTGCATAAAGATGTTGCCAAAAAAATACTGCCTGCAGTGCTTAAAAAACTTGAAGAAAAAAATGTAAAGCTTCTGGGGTGCAGTATATCTAAAGAAATATACTCATCTATTGGGTTAGCTTCTGAAGAAGACTGGTATGAGGAATATCTGGATTATAAAATGGCAGTTAAAGTGGTTGACAGCATTGAAGAGGCAGTAATGCATATAAATAAATATGGCTCTCATCATACTGAAACTATAATCACATCAAACTACCAGAATTCAATTTATTTTACCAGGGAAATAGATTCGGCAGCTGTTTTTGTTAATGCTTCTACAAGGTTTACAGATGGTGAGCAGTTTGGGATGGGAGCGGAAATCGGGATAAGCACCCAGAAACTTCACTGGCGGGGACCCATGGGGTTAAGAGAACTTACTACTAATAAGTTTATAGTATTAGGTGAGGGTCAGATAAGGGAGTAAGATGGAAAAAAGCAGTAAATTTTATAAAAAAATTGGAATTATGGGAGGGACATTTAATCCTATCCATCATGGTCATTTAGTTACTGCCCAGGAAGCATTAAGTCAATTTAAGCTGGATAAAGTAATTTTTATACCTACCGGTAACCCGCCGCATAAAATTGAAAATGAAGTAGCCAGTGCTGAAGATAGGTATATAATGACTGTTATTGCTACTTCTTCAAACAGTAATTTTTTTGTTTCAAGAATGGAAATAGACAGGAAAGGTAAGTCATATACTATTGATACGGTCCGGCAGCTAAGGAAAATATATGGCAAGAATTCGTTACTATATTTTATAACCGGTGCTGATGCCATTTTAGAAATACTTACCTGGAAGAATACCGATGAGATAGTTTCACTCTGCAAGTTTATAGCTGCAACCAGGCCAGGGTATAACCTGTCGCGTATAGAAGATTTAAGAAAAAGACTTTTTGGCAAAGCCGGGGCTGCTGATGAGAAAATATATGTAATGGAGATACCAGCTCTTTCTATTTCTTCAACTGATATAAGAAATAGGATAAAGCATAACAGGCCAATAGATTATCTACTTCCTGAGAGAGTTAGCAATTATATTTTAAAACATGAACTTTATAAATAGTTTTACTTTAACTGGAAAGCAAAAAGAATATCTTAAAGATTTGACTGAAAAGATTAAGTCTATTATGTCTTCTTCATTATACCAACATTCTATTAATACTTTAGAGTATGCGAGCACTATCGCGCAGAAATATTTGTCTGATATAGAATTTTTTGATTTAGGTGTTGCATGTATACTGCATGATTACGGTAAAGTATTCAATTATGAAGAGTTGGTGAAAATAGCAAAAGAAAATGAGCTTGAAGTTGGTAGTTTTGAATTAAATTCCCCGCTACTGCTGCACAGCTTCGTAGGTGATTATCTGGTCTTAAGGGATTTTAATGTTTCTAGCAGTAAGATATTAAAAGCAATTAAATTCCATGCGATCGGATATTGTAATATGAATCTCGCGGATAAGATTTTATTTATTGCTGACAAAGTTGAAAAAAGCAGGAATTATAATGGAGTAAAAAAACTTAGAAATCTTGCTTTAAAAAATATCAATTTATGCTTATTAGAGGTTTATAAAAATAATATAATATATATTATAAAGAGGAATAGATTTTTACATCCTGATACGGTTAAAATTTGGAACAATATTTGTGGAGGTGTTTAAAATGTCTTTTGATGATTTTGATGAAGATGAAAAAAAATTTAAAGGTAGAGACTCTGGTGAGAGAGATTCTCATAACATGGATAATGGTGGCAAAAAGCCTCGCAATTCTGGAGACGACTTCTTTAAGGATGAAGATTTTGAACTTGAAAGTTATAAAGATGAAGAAGTAGAAAGTGAGGGATTCAGAAGTAAAAGAATAAAGGAGAGGCGGAAGAAGGGGAAAATAATTTTTAGAATTATTGCTGTAATGCTTGCCCTGGTTGTAGTTGCAACAGGGGTAGTTTTTGGTTACCGGTATATTAAAAATAGATATTTCTCTGAAGGGGAGATAACAGAAGAAGAGGGAATAAGTATACCTGAATCCCTTGAATTGGGACAGGATATTAATTTAGTTATTGCCTGCGCGGGGGAAAATCTACTGGAACCTGAAGTGAGCTCAATCATATTTTCAAGTTATTATAGAAGTGAAGAGGCATTAATTTCATTGTGTATTCCAGTAAAAACATTGATGGATATACCGGGTATTGGTGCGGAATTGGTAGGCGAGTCAGTAAAGGTAGGGGGGATGGACTTGCTCAGCCTTACCCTGGAAAAGAATTTAGGTATGGATATGAAAATAGATTATAATATTCTTCTTGATGTTTACAATGTAGTCAATAAATTGGGCGGTATAGACCTTGATCTGGATGAGGAAATTACAGTCAAAAACTATGATGATGGCTCAACTTTTAAACTGGAGAAAGGGGAAAACCCGGTTGATGGAACTAAAGCGGTGAATTTCCTCAAATATTTTAGTGGTATGGAGATGGAAGTCCCCATAGAAAATATTATAAATCAAAAATTACTTTTAGATGCAATTATCAGTAAAATTGCAGGCGAAAGTGATGAAAAACTGTTAGACAACCTGAATTTAATTAAAGATTTTATTGATACTGACTTGAGTATGGAGGAAAGGTCAAAAATATTTTCCACATTTTCTAAAATCGAACCCAGTAAAAATGAAGTTTATGCCCTTAATGTATCATCTACAGAGCTGGAGGAGGGTATTGTCTATATACCAGATGTTTCCGGACTTGCCGAAATTTTTAAAAAAGAGGGGACCGCACCTGAAGAAGTGGCTGCTGTTGAGGAAACAGTTAATTTAACCATATTAAATGGTGCAGGAACTCCTGGTCTGGCTGCAGAAGTATCAGAACTTTTAAAAAGTCAGGTATTTGAGAGCGGTAAGAGCAAATATAATATACTTAAGGCAGAAAATGCAGATAATTTTAATTATGATACGACTGAGATTTTAGTATATTCTGGCCAGTCTTATGCAGCGGAAGCAGCAAATGATATAAAGAATATACTGGAAGTTGGAAATATAACTCCTGGAGAAGGTGAGAGCGCAAATTCAGATATTATTATAGTTCTGGGGGCTGATTATAAAGCTAAGGCAGCGGAAAAAGCAGTTTCGGAAGAAGTTGAAAAGATTGTAAAAATAAATATTTTAAACGGAGAAGGCACAGCAAAACTTGCTTTTACGGTTAAGGGAATAATTGAAAGTCATTTTAATGAAGACGGAAAAATTCTAGAGGTTGTTGAAACCAAAGATGCCGATAACTGGAATTATACTCAGACTAAAATAATAATTTTTACCTCCAGAGAGGGAGTAGATGAAATAGCACAGAAGATACAGGAAAGGCTGGGTGTGGGGGTAATAGAGTATTCGGATAACAATGTGGACAATGTGGATATCAGTATAATTTTAGGGAGTGATTATACAAATAAGTGATAAAAAGAATAGCAGAGACTGGTAATCAGAAATCAAAAGTGAAAGATATAATTACAGCGGTAAAGACAGTCGCCAGAATAGCAGATGAAAAAAAAGCGGATTATATAAAAATACTGGATATGAGATCCAGATTAATCATAACTGATTACTTCATAATAATAAGCGCAAAAAATACCAGATTAACCAGAAGGATAGAGGAAGAAATCTGTATTCATCTAAAAAACAATAACCGGTATCCTATTAATGTCAGTGGGCTGGCTGAAGGAAACTGGATTCTTGTTGATTATGATGATTTTGTAATCCATATTTTTACAGACGAGTTCATGGAATATTATAAACTTGAAAGGCTATGGAAAGATTCTAAAGAAATAAAGTGGAAACAGAGTTAATTCAAGATATTTTAGATAGGACTAGAGATTGAAGAAAATGCCGGTGCATAAATTTTATAAACCGCGAGAAATAGAAGAGAAATTAACTAAAAAATGGGAAAAAGAAAAAATATATTCTCTTAAGTCTGATAAAGATGATCCGAAATATTATATTCTGGAGATGTTCCCTTATCCATCAGGGGAACCTCATATGGGTCATGCAAGAAATTATACCATTGGAGATGTTATAGCAAAAGTCCTTTCAAGGAAAGGATACAATGTTCTTCACCCCATCGGATATGATGCCTTCGGGCTGCCTGCAGAAAATGCTGCTATAAAAGAAGGAATACATCCCGAAAAAAGCACTATGGCTAATATTGATAAAATGAGGAAAGCTCTTAAGCGAATGGGGATGAGTTATGATTTTAGTGATGAAATTATAACCTCTGATCCTGATTACTACAAATGGACCCAATGGTTTTTCCTGCTGTTTTATAAAATGGGTCTTGCAGAAAAGAAAGAAGCTCCGGTTAATTGGTGTAATTCCTGCCAGACTGTTCTGGCAAACGAGCAGGTTATTTCAGGCAGATGTGAGAGATGTGAGAGTCTGGTTGAGAAACGGGTATTATCCCAGTGGTTTTTTAAAATAACCAATTATGCCGGGAGACTTCTTGATGATATGAAGCTTCTGGAAAGAGGATGGCCTGAGAGGGTTCTCACCATTCAGCAGAATTGGATTGGAAGAAGCGAAGGTGCTGTAGTTGATTTTAAGCTTGATGATAGTGAAGATATTTCTATTCCAGTGTTTACCACCAGGCCGGATACATTATTTGGAGTTACTTTTTTTATCCTTGCACCTGAACACCCGCTTATAGACAAAATTGTAGTAGATGAAGAGTATAAAAAGGAAATTGAAAAGATTAAAAATGTAATCTCCGGACAGAGCGACATTGAGCGGGGTTCGGCTGAAATTGAAAAAATAGGTTGTTTTACAGGGAGATATGTTATAAATCCTTTAAATGGCCAAAAGGTTCCCATATGGATTGCTAACTACGTATTGCTGGAATATGGAACCGGCGCCATAATGGCAGTTCCTGCTCATGACCAGAGAGACTTTGAATTTGCATCAAAATATGGCATTCCCCTAAAAGAAGTAATCTCTCCTGATGGGAAAAATCACCAAAAGCTGAGTGCCGCGTATGACGGTGAAGGGATAATGATTAATTCTGGAATGTTCAGCGGCACCAGTTCAGAAAAAGGTAAAAAGGATGTGACTTCCTACCTTGAAGAAAATAATATGGGGAAATTTTATGTGAATTATAAATTAAGAGATTGGTTGATCTCAAGACAGAGATATTGGGGCGCGCCAATTCCCATTATTTACTGTGATAAGTGCGGGATAGTTCCGGTACCGGAGAAGGATTTACCGGTACTTCTTCCATATGATATAGATTTTAGGCCAAAAGGCTTATCCCCTCTATTTTATTGTGACGAGTTCGTAAATACTGCCTGTCCCAGGTGCGGTGGCAAAGCAAAGAGGGAAACGGATACAATGGATACTTTTGTTTGCTCGTCGTGGTATTTTTTGAGATACTGCAGTCCACATAATGAAAGGTGCGCTTTTGATAGCAAAGAAGTAGATTACTGGATGCCGGTGGATCAATACATAGGCGGAATAGAACATGCCGCCATGCATCTTATATACGCGAGATTTTTTATTAAAGTCCTGTATGATAAAGGACTGATAAAATTCAAGGAGCCTTTTATAAAATATTTTCCCCATGGTGTAGTAAATTTAGGTGGTCAGAAAATGTCAAAATCCAAAGGCAATATTGTCAATCCATCTGAAATTTACAACAGGTATGGTGCAGATACATTAAGACTATATATACTTTTTGTAGGACCTGCTGACAGCCCGGTAGATTGGAGCGACAGCGGAGTAGAAGGAGCAAACAGGTTTTTAACCAGAGTTTGGAGGCTTGTAGTTAAAAATATTGAGCTGGCTGGCGACAGTAAGTCGACTGGCAGCAAGACAAGAGTTTTAAAAGATCCTGCCAAAAATATAAAGGGTGAATTCAAAAATGGGAAATTAAGCGGCCTGGAGAGAGAATTATATAGAAAATTACACCAGACCATAAAGAAGGTGACCAATGATATCCTGGTTAGGTTTAATTTTAATACTGCTATAAGCGCTATTATGGAGCTGGTTAATTTAATTTATAAATACCAGGAGGAAGTTACAGCCGTTAAGAAAAATGTTGCTCTGGTAAAAGAAGTGACTGAGAAGCTACTAATACTTCTTTCCCCCATTACCCCGTTTATTGCTGAAGAATTATGGCTTACTGCCGGAAACACAGGAAGTATTCATAAAGTTTCATGGCCGGATTATGACCATGAAATTGCCAGGGAAGAACTGGTTACTATTGTATTTCAGGTTAATGGAAAGCTCAGAGACAGGATGAACCTGCCGGTAGGTACTCCTTTAGAAGAAATTGAAAGATATGCCCTCTCCTCTGAAAGGATAAAAAATTTCACTGAGGGCAAAGAAATTATTAAAAAAATAGTAGTACCCAATAAGCTTATTAATATTGTAGTTAAAAATTAAAAGAATAGGTAAAATATATTATTTTTTATTATAAGCTTCTATCAGTTCCAGGATTGACCTGCAGAATGCAGGAAGGTCAGCAGGAATTCTGGAGGTTACCAGATTACCGTCGACCACAACCTCTTTATCCAGATATTCTCCCCCGGCATTTTTAAGATCTGTGGCTATTGACCTGTAACCGGTAACTTTCCTGCCTCTGATTATGTCGGCTTCAACCAGCATCCATCCACCATGGCATATTGCTGCGATAATCTTTTGCTGGCGGGAAGCCCTTTTAACAAGGTCAACCATATTCTTTTGAATCCTCATTTTATCGGGTGCATTTCCGCCGGGGATAATTACTGCAATTACGTCGTCTAAATTAACCTGTGAAGCAGAAAGGTCTGATTTAAAGACCACCCCAAATTTACCCTTATACTCTCTGTCTGCTACCGGGCCTACAACTTTTACATCATAACCGGCTTCTTTAAACCTGTAATATGGATAGATTACCTCTTCCTCCCTGAATTCATTTTCTATCAGTAACAATAATTTTTTAGCCATGGTATACTCCATTTTTTAAATTATTATTTCTTAAAGAAGTAATTATATTATCATTTCTGAAGGTTTATGACTTTTAGCCTTTATTGTGAGCTTCATGACTCCTGATAGGAATTCACTGGCTTCCAGGATTTCTAAAAGCACAGGTTTTTTATCGACTGAAAAGTGAATAATAATAGGGCCTGTTTCCTCAGCATAATCTATTTTTTCATTTGAAAGTTCTATAATTAAGATATCTTCATTTTTACTATACCTGATTTTCATATCTACTCCTTTTTACGGGATAAACTGTTAATAGCCTTTTAGAATCTAAATCTTCCATAAAAATTATTCTAATAAAGTGTCTTTCATCAATAATCTTCTGTGCTATTTTTCTGTCTTTATAACCATTTATTATT
>PEXF01000141.1:1670-10594 GCA_002779205.1 Candidatus Hydromicrobium americanum | reverse complement strand
TATAAAAAAAATTATTGAAGGAAATAAGGAAGGGATATTTCTAAATGCTGACACATTAATTCATTTTTTTAATTCATTTTGATTGAAATATCATTAGCTGCATGTTATTATGGCAAAATATATAAACAAATAATGTTACAGAGTAATAACTAATCCTAAATTTTTTATCAAGAGTTGTTTATTAGTAATGATTACTAGAAAAAGGGAGAAAATATGAAGGTAATAAACTTATATAAAGGTAATAAACCAGTCTTTTCTTTAGAGGTATTCCCACCAAGAAATGGAGAATCATTAGGAGCTGTATTAAATACTATTGATAGTTTATGGTCATTTCAACCAGCATTTGTTAGTGTAACAGGTGGAGCATTAGGAAGTATGCGTGGAGGAACTATCGCAATTGCAGCAGGGATAAAAAGAAAATATGGAATTGAAGGTATTCCTCACTTCACGTGTGTTAACAAATCAAAGCAAGATATAGAAAATTTACTAATGGAAATGAAATTTAATGAAATTGAAAACATATTTGCACTAAGAGGAGATCCACCAATGGGGCAGAAAGAATTTATTCCACATCCTGAGGGACACAGATATGCAAGCGAACTTGTTGAACAAATAAAATTGTTAAACGAGGGGGTATATATATTATCATCTATAGAAAAAGATTATGAAGCCTCACCAACAAATTTTGGAATTGCTGTTGCAGGTTACCCGAATGGTCACCCTGAATGTCCTGATAAGAAGAAAGATTTAGAGCATTTAAAAATTAAAGTTGATAATGGTGCAGATTATATAGTAACGCAACTATTTTTTGATATTGATGTGTTTTTAGAGTTTGTGGAAAATGCAAAAAAAATAGGAATAGATATACCAATAGTTCCAGGTGTAATGCCTATGAACAAGTATGGGCAAATAAAGTTTGTTTCAAAGCAAATGGGAATAGAAATACCTGAAAAACTAAAAGATAAACTTGAAGCCCATAAAGATGATAAAGATGCTATAAAAAAAATACTTGAAGAACACACTTTATTGATGTGTAAAAAACTGGTAGAGCAGGGTTCTCCTGGAATACAGTTTTTTACCATGGATAAGCCTGAAGGAACAGAAAAAGTCTTACAGGAATTATGTAAGGAGAAAAAAAGATACTAGGTTCAAGGGATTTAATCAGCCCCATGAATTACTGGCGTCTATATAATCCAACTAACTGTGTTTTTACCAGAATATTCTTTTCTATTTCCTTTTCAATATCCGCTGCTTTCACCGAAGTATCAAGATCCAGAGTTGTATTAAGTGCAAAAAGCTTAAAGAAATAACGATGAGTTCCATAAGGAGGGCATGGGCCACTATATCCTGATCTACCAGAATCAGTTATCCCTTCCACTGAATTCTGCGGACAGCTATTTTCTGGTATTTCTTTAATATGCGGACTTATGTTCCAGACAGTCCAGTGAACCCAGGTTCCCCTTGGAGCATCAGGGTCGTCAACAATCAGCACCAGGCTTTTTGCATTTTCCGGGACATCGCTTATCACCAAAGGAGGATTAATATTTTCCCCATCACAGGTATATTTTGGTGGGATCAACTTATTATCTTTAAAAGCTGTACTTTCAATTTTCATAGAACCTCCTATTGATTGTTAAATATAAATCCTTTGAGCTTAGATAATGTTATCATTTTTTATTCTTAATTTGTAGCATAAATACAGTTTCAATAAATTAAAGAACTGTCTTTAAGTCATTAAATATTAAATTAAAATCAGACCCTAAAATTAGCGTTTTAGAAATTCATAATAAATAAAGAATATGATAAAATGTTTTTTAAATTGATTATATGAGAACATAAAAGACAATGAAAGAATTACTTGAAAAAATCGAAAATAAATTAAAGGAAGTTAAATTAATTAGAAACTTGAGTAGTAAGGATTTCAGGTTTAAAAACTGGCATGCCAGTACCATAAATCTTCTAAGAAACCTCCCCCCTGATTTCATTCAGGACATAAATGATTTTAAAAAACTGACATTTTCCGATACCAAATACCATCGGGGTAACAGGTTTTTTAATCCTTTGGATAATACCAGATACAGAGAGGATCTGGATTCTGCTGTAAAAATCTTAAAAAAAATTACCTCAATAAAAAAAGAGGTGGATTCCAAAAAAGAGATTAAACCAGCTAAGGCGGTAGCCAGAAAGACAAAAAAGAAGTAAAATATCAAAATGGTGCCCGAGGCCGGAATCGAACCGGCACGAGGCAAAACCTCAACGGATTTTAAGTCCGTTGCGTCTACCAATTCCGCCACTCGGGCAGGTGACTGATTTGCTGATTTATATTATCAAAAATCAACCAGGGTGTAAATAATTCCGTCCAAAATATCTCTTTCACTTACCAGAATATCCTTAATATCCAGCAGTTTTAAAACTCCCAGAACAATTGCTGTACCACCAATAATGACATCTGCTCTTCCGGGGTGAAGCCCCACTACTTTTTTTCTGCCTTTCAGATCCAGCCTGCAGAGATTTTTATAAATATTTTCAATTTTTTTAAGACTTAGAATATGTCTGTGTATCTTTTCACTGTTATATGCCGCCAGTTTCAAATCAATCGCTGCCAGAGTGGTTATGGTGCCGGCTAATCCAATTATAAACGCGAGTTTATATATGTTAATTTTCCCGGTAGTTTCTTCCAGCTTATTTATAACATACTGCTGCATCTGACTTAGACTATTTGTATCCGGTATACTGGAGCCAATAAATTTTTCAGTTAAACTGACACATCCAAGATTTAAACTTCCAATCAACTGCAGATTATAGTTACAATCACCCAGTATGAATTCACTGCTCCCGCCCCCAATATCAACTACTAAAATTTTACCGTTGAGCTCCGCCTTATAATCCGGATAATTTAAATCCATATCTCTTACTGCGCCGTAGAAGCTCAACCGGGCTTCTTCATCTCCACTAATAACATCAATTTTAATCCCCAGATGTTTGTAGACACAAGATATAAACCAATCACTATTTGATGCTTTCCTTATTGCACTTGTCCCTACAACTCTGAATTTTTTTACATCATAGTCTTCAATCAAGCGCTGGTAATCTGAAAGAACCTCAACAGTCTTACTGGCAGAATCTTTACCAATCATATTATTTTCGTCCAGATTTTTACCCAAACGGGTAATTTTCATCTTTCTTTCCAGAGGAATGAATTTATTGTTTTGGTAAGCAGTGATTAGTAATCTGGTGGAGTTGGTTCCGATATCAATAGACGCTAATTTCATTTAAAATTATTTATATACCTTTTCTAATCCCGGCTTAGTTACTTCTGATTTCATTATTATAGAAGATCTTTATATTTTCCCATAAAGCCGAGTTTAAATAAATATCATTACCGGAAGCCGGGTTACTGTCATTTTTAAAATTCTGTTCAGATTCATCATCCTTAATAACTACAGAAAAATTGGTCTCATCACCTGCAGTCATATTAAACTGCTTTCTGGCTTCGAGCTCTATAGCTTCTTCTCCATATAAGCTCTTTTCAAGCGCCAGACGATTGATATTCTCATTCCTTTCCCAGTTTAGTTTCTCTTCCAGCTCTATTATCTTTTCTCTTTTTTCTACAATACTTTTTATCTGATTTATAGAGGTAAGGATAATAATTACGATAAAAATTAAGAAGATGGTAATAGAAATATTTATTTTAGCCTTTCTGGAAAATCTGCTGACAATTTTAATATTATCATCCATTTTAATTTTGTTGCTATGTTTATATTACTTCTTTATTTACTACATTAAATGACAGCTTGCTAAAATTAATTCACATATTTTTGTAAGTATAACATATGCTACAATAATGCCAATATCTTGTAAATTTTACTAATATTGTATAAATTAAGACTGAAAAAATAAAGTTGTTGTTTTTAATTGCCAATTTTACTAAAATATCAACCTATATGTTAGATTTATTCAATAACTGAACTCAAAAATGTAATGAAAGACATACCCTTATTTTCTTCCAGGACACAAAAAACAATCGCCAAACAGGTATTGCTTGGTTTTGCAATAGCTATAATACTTGGCTCGCTACTTTTATCAATCCCCCAGATGACGCAGAGCGGAAAAATTAGCTATATAGATGCAGTCTTTACTTCTACTTCAGCAATCTGTGTTACAGGACTGATAGTTCAGGATACACCGACATATTTTACTGACTTAGGTAAAATTGTAATACTTATCCTAATTCAGATTGGTGGACTGGGAATCATGACTGTCGGCTCCATTTTTGGATTAATTCTGGGAAGAAAAATACAAATTAGAGACAAATTTTATATCAATACCAGTTTCGGCTCAAAACAGCCGTTTAGCGCATCTAAATTTTTCATGGCAATAGCAGGAACTACATTTACCATAGAATTCATTGCATTCATTATTATGTCGGCTATTTTTCATTTTAAGCATCTTTATTCTATAAAAACATCGATGACTTTTAGTTTATTCCATACCGTCAGTGCCTTCTGTAACGCCGGCTTCTCCCTATTTTCAAACAGCCTTGAAAGTTTTGGTTCTGATATCCCTCTGAATTTAGTATTCATGACCTTAATTGTGCTTGGAGGAATTGGTTTTCCTGTAATTTCCGAGATTATTACTTTCAGGAGAATAAAACATTTTTCCCTGCATGCAAAAGTGGTTATGATTGCAACTGCAAGCTTGATAGCAGCAGGTGCAGTTGTGTTTTTCCTTATTGAGTTTAAAAATCCCGAATCTATTGCAAATAGGACTCTATCAACCAAAATTTTAGCCAGCTTCTTTCAATCAGTTACAGCACGAACAGCTGGTTTTAACACTATGAACATTGGAAGGTTAAACCCTGCTACTGTTTTCTTCCTCACCCTTCTAATGTTCATAGGAGCATCACCAGGAGGAACAGGAGGCGGCATAAAAACTACCACTTTCGTTGCTGTGACTGCAGGTGCTTTGAGCTCCATTAGAGGAAGAAGTGAAGTCACATTACTTAAAAGAAAACTACCCTCAAGTTTAATATACAGGGCTTTAACCCTGACTATTGCCGCAACTGCATTAATTATAATCTCAACAATCGGAATACTGGTATTAGAGAGATACTCTTTACATTTACAAGAAGTTTTATTTGAAGTAGTATCAGCATTCGGTACCGTAGGCTTAAGTACTGGAATTACATCAGCACTTTCTACACCAAGCAAGATAATATTGATACTTACTATGTATATTGGTAGAATTGGTCTCAGCACTTTATCTTTAGCTATTGCAATAAGAGGTATCATTTATAAAATGACTTATCCTGAAGAAACAATAACAATCGGATAGGAAACATGAAAAAACAATTTTTAGTAATAGGATTGGGAAGATTTGGAGCAAGTGTTGCTGGAACATTAACAGAAGCCGGCCACAGCGTGGTAGGCATAGATCAGTCTGAAGACCGGATTCAAAGGGTTTCTGAAGAAATAACAGATGCAATAAAATGTGATGCAACAGATGCAGATATATTGGAATCTATGGGTATCTCTGATTATGAAGCAGTTATTGTATGCATCGGAGAAAAATACATCCAAAACTCAATACTGGTAACCCTGCTTCTTAAAGAAAAAGGCGCAAAAAAGATAATTGCTAAAGCAGGAACTAAAACACAGGGAAGGGTGCTTTCAAAGGTTGGTGCAGATATCATAGTATATCCCGAAAAAGATATGGGGGAAAGAGTTGCAAGAAGCCTTGTAAGTTCCAATATTATTGATTTTCTGAGGGTCAGTCCGGATGTAAGTATTATTGAAATACCCGTACCTGAAACGATGGTTGGAAAGAACTTAATCGAACTAAATTTAAGGCACAGATATGGAGTAACTATAATAAGTATAAAAAACAGTAAAAATGAAATTATGTCTCCTCCTGATACCAACTATAAATTTCAGAAAGATGATGTCCTGACATTAATTGGGGAGGACAAACTGTTAAGAAAACTCCGGTTCACAGAAGATTAAGCTGTGTGAACCTTCCCAGGTATCGTCCCAGATATAACTTATTCCACCTCTTTTACATTTATAAGATTGGTGCTGCCCGGTTTATTTACTAAAACTCCTGCAGGCCCAATAGTACAAATTATTTTGGTCTTTCTCATGGCAGCTCTCTTTTTGCAATTTCCCATAACTTGTCTTTTTCTTTCAGCGGCAGTTTCTTAAAATCTATATTATTTTCATCAGTATATTTCTCCATAAAATTAAATCTTCTTATAAATTTTTTACTTGCTTCATATAGGCTTTCTTCACAATCTACGCCTAAATGCCTGCTGAAATTTATTACACTAAAAAGGACGTCTCCGATTTCGTCAAATACCTGGCTTTTTCTGCCTTCCCTTACTTCTTTTTCAAGTTCAGTCAGCTCTTCTTTTATTTTGTCAAATATATCAATTGCCTTGTTCCAGTCAAAACCTAATCTCGAAGCTCTATTTTGAATTTCAGAAGCATAATGGAGAGACGGTAGGGACCTTGGGATTCCTCTAAAAATTGAATCAGGTTTTTTAAATTTCTCTTTTCTTTCTTTTTTCTTGATATCCTCCCAGTTTGCTAATATCTCATCACTACTGTTTAAAGTCATTCCCTGAAAAACGTGAGGATGTCTTCTTATCAACTTCTTTATAATGCTTCGCAGTACTTCACTTATATTAAACTTTTTATTTTCAGCTGCAATCTGGCTGTGAAAAACTATTTGAAGCAGCAGGTCACCTAATTCTTCTTTAAGTCCCTTATAATCATCATTCTCAATACTTTCAACAGCCTCATAAGTTTCCTCTATTAAGTTCCTCTTTATAGTTTTATGATTTTGTTCCCTGTCCCACATACAGCCATCAGGCGATCTGAGCTTTCTCATTATATCCACCAAAATAGCAAATAGTTCGCTGCTGTCATTGATTTTGTCTATATTTTCTAAATCCCTGCTGTTTAGTTGGAATTTCATTCGCTTTCCTTTTCAGTTCCAGTATCAGTACTATTCAGAGAACCTTCCACATCTGTAAAATACTCAATATTAACCTCTTCTATTAATGAAAAAATAAAATCCTTCGATTTTTTATCCTTATGTAAATTCAACAGGTATGTGTTTATGGATTCTTCAACTTCACTAAATTTTTGAATATATTCTTCCTGACGGTCAGTAGCCTTTATAATATGAAATCCATACTCGGTTTCAACAATCCCGCTTACTTCTCCTACATCAAGAGCAAATAGTGCCTTATCAAATTCTTCAACCATCTGACCTTTACTTATAAAACCCAGATCTCCCCCCTTCTCGGCACTGGTGGTATCATCTGAATACTGACGGGCCAGATCTTCAAAATCTCCGCCATCTTTTAATTTTTCCTGAACCATTTCTATTTTACCTAAGGCTTCCTCTCTTCCCTCTTCGGTCTCTTCGGAATTATCTTTTACCCACGGGAATATGACCAGGATATGGCTTGCTTTAAGCTTGACCGGAACTAAAAATAATGTATTTTTATTATTATTATAATATTGCTTTACCTCCTGGTCAGTCACAATTACATCTGCAGTGACTTTATTAAAAATTTTACTGCGGAGCATCTGGCTCCTGAGCTCACCTTCCCAAAATTTTTTATCTATGCCATTTTCCTTTAAAACCTTCTCAAAATCCTCTTCTGAGGGATAGGTGTCTATTATCGATTGCATCTGTTCGCTAACTTCCTTGTCGGTTACGGCAATATCATTTTCTACTGCATATTTTTCAAGAAGTCTTGTAACAATAAGAGAATCAATTATATAGGCTTCCAAAGTTTTTAATCCTTCTTCATCAGTGGGTAATTCCCCACTCGTGTCCTGGTTTTTTGATAAATTCATATAAACATCTACTTCTTTTTGCTTTATCTCAATTCCATCCACTTTGGCTACTGTCTTGCTGCAGCCAGCAAATAAAAAAACAAAAACGAAAATCAATAGCATAATTATACAGATAACGCTTCTCTTCAATCTTTACCTTCTTTCCTTTTATTGAATATTATATGAAACTTATTATATCATTTAGGCTGCTTAAGACTAAATCTAAATCAATATTTTTACTGACTTTTTTTATTATTATTTGTTTCGAAACCGGTTCGTATGACAGAACCTTATTCTTTCTATTCATTTCTCTGGCCTTGCTCTGAGACATATCCACTTTTTTCAAGTAAATTCCCTTCTCACGTGAGAAAATAAATTTCTCTATCCTGGCTTTCCTGAGTAAATATTTTATTTTCGCTATATTTACAAGATTATCTACCACCAGTGGCGCTTTTTTATATCGCAAGTTCATGTTCTTCTTGACCTGGCCTATTTCACTAAGACTTTTTGCATTTCCCAATACCTTATAAATATTAACTCTGTCTCTTTCACTTTCAATATAACTTTTTGGGATATAGGCACTTACTGGCAGATCAATTTGAACATTAATATCCTCTTCAATCTTTTTACCTTTAAGTTTTTCAATCTCTTCTTTTACTATCTGACAGTACATATCAAAACCCACACTATTTATGTGACCATGCTGCCTTGGACCCAATATTTCCCCTGCTCCTCTTATTTCCAGGTCTCTCATTGCTATATTGTATCCTGAACCAAGGTCGGTATATTCTTTCAAAGTCTTAAGCCTTTGAAACGCAGGAAGACTTAGATTTCCCCTGCCAGGATAGAATAAATAAGAATAAGCTCTCTCAGAAGACCTACCCACCCTGCCCCTCAATTGATACAGCTGAGATAATCCAAACAGATGTGAATTTTCAACTATTAATGTATTTACATTTCCAATATCCATTCCGGATTCTATTATTGAAGTGGTCAGCAGTATATCGTATTTTTTATTTATAAAATCACTCATTATTTTTTCTATCCTGCTGCCGTCCATTTGACCATGAGTCAGGG
>PEXF01000141.1:0-1662 GCA_002779205.1 Candidatus Hydromicrobium americanum | reverse complement strand
GCTTCAGGAACTAATTGCTGCAGCTGGATTTTCTTATTTTCTATACCGGATATTCTATTGTATACATAATATACCTGCCCTGCCCTGACCAGTTCCCTCTCTATAGCTCTTCTTACAACCTGGTAGTCAATCTCACCCACAAAAGTTTCTATTGGGTTCCTACCCTCCGGATGAGTTTCAATTAATACAATATCCCTGACTCCTGTAAGAGACATATACAGTGTCCTTGGAATAGGTGTAGCACTTAAGGTTAATACATCTACTTCAGTTTTTAACAACTTTATCTTTTCCTTGCTTCCGACTCCAAATTTTTGTTCTTCATCTACAATTATAAGACCCAGGTCTTTAGGCCTTATATCTTCCTGGAGGATACGATGTGTTCCAATTATCATATCTATTTTGCCATCATTAAAATCTTTCACTATGTCCTTTTGTTTTTTTCTTGCTCTAAATCTGCTTAAGACTTCTAAAATGACAGGGTAGTTTTTATACCGCTCGCTGAAGGTCTGGTAATGCTGATCAGCAAGAATCGTGGTCGGGACCAGCATCAGAACCTGTTTCCCATTTTCTATTACCTTAAAAGCTGCCCTTACAGCAACCTCGGTTTTCCCGAATCCTACATCTCCAATTACCAGAGTATCCATTGGTTTAGGTTTGCGCATTGCATTCTTTACATAATTTATGGCTTTAATTTGATCAGGGGTTTCCTTAAACGGAAATAAATCTTCTATCTCCTTTTGCCAGGGGCTATCAGCGGGAAATGCATAACCACTGGTGGAATCTCTCTCAGCATATAATTTAGCAAGGTCAATAGTAAACTTATGGACAGATCTCCTGACCCTTCTTTTAAGACTATCCCACTGTTTAGAATCAAGAGGCGTTACTACCGGTTTTTTTGCCCCAATATATTTACTGATGCGGTCAGCCTGCCAGGTTGGAACATATAACTTATCATTATTTGCATATTCTATAAAAAAATATTCTCTTTTATAACCACCAATCTGCTTTGAGATAATATCAATATATTTTCCAATACCATGGTTTTTATGAACTATATATTCCCCGGGCTTAAAATACTCAAACTCACTACCCGTAGAAATCTTTTTTTCAGAGATCTGATACTGCATTTGGTCATAAATATCCAGTTCCCCATATAATGAAATATCTTTGGACTGGTAACCCCTGTATAACCTGCTGTTTGAGATACTGGCAACACCCGGTTCTAGTAAATTATATTTAACTTCAACTCCGGTTCTTAAATAGTTATAGGATATAGAACTGCCTAAAAATAATTCTTCTATCTTCTTTCTTCTCTTACTTCCATCAATAGAAATAATAACCTTCTTGCCGCTTTTTAAATCTTTTTTTATATTCCTTATAAAAACAATGGAATTTCCAAAACTTTTTTTCTGCCTGGTTATTTTCTGCAAATTAAATTCACTTTTACTGGTGGCCTGTTCTTTGGTGGAAACTATATTTAATTTTAAATAAAAATCCTCTTTTTCCAGAAAATCTTTTTTCACCAGATAAGAACTCGCAATTTCTTTGCTTGCAGTTGCCAGAATATCTTTATCTCTATCAAACACCTTATGAAGAATATCAATATCGCTTCTTATTTTCAGATAAATTTCTATTGGATCACAAAATATGACTGCAAGTTTT
>PEXF01000066.1 GCA_002779205.1 Candidatus Hydromicrobium americanum | reverse complement strand
AGTAGCACTTTCTCTTTGAACCTATATTTAATAATGAAACAGATAGGAGCAGAATAATTAATAGTAGTGACAAGTGGAAAAAACATATGGCTGACCATAATTCAATATATCTAAAAATGGTCTTGACTAATTTAAGATATATGATAAATTAGTCATAATAAAAATAAAATATTATTGATATAGAACTGCAATGGAAGAAAAAATAAAAAGAATATACACATCTGTTATAAAGGAACATTTCAAAAATCACCAACAAATGATTTTTCTTAGCGGGCCCAGGCAAGCCGGGAAAACCACAGTAAGTCTCATGGCCAAAGAATTTACAAGCCAATTTTCATATTTGAACTGGGACAACTTAGATCATAGGAAAATTGTTCTGGAAGGTGTTGAAAGTGTTGCCAGTTTTGCTGGATTAGATAGGTTAACTTTGGAGGAACCTATTATTGTTTTTGATGAAATTCATAAATATAGCAAGTGGAAAACATTTTTAAAGGGCTTTTTTGACACATACAAAGAAAAGGTAAAAATTATTGTCACTGGCAGCTCCCGATTGGACATTTATAAAAAAGGTGGGGATAGTTTGATGGGCAGATATTTTCCATACCGGCTGCATCAATTATCAATTGCAGAACTACAACGTGTTGAGTTATCGGGCAAAGAAATTAATGAGCCTTTTCAAAGTAAGAGTAATGATTTTGAAAAATTGCTTAAAAACGGAGGTTTCCCTGAGCCGTTTATAAAAAATGATCCCAGGTTTCTGAACCGTTGGAAAACACTGCGCCAGGAACAATTGATACGGGAAGATATCCGGGATTTAAGTCGCATTCAAGAATTAGGGCAGATCGAGATTTTAGCTGAAATTTTAAAACATCAGTCTGGCCAGCTGACCAATTACTCAAGCATTGCTAAAAAAGTCAATGTATCTTCTGATACCATACGTCGCTGGATCAAAACACTGCAGTCTTTTTTCTATTGTTTTACTGTCCAGCCATGGTCCAAGAATATTCCACGTTCTCTTATAAAAGAACCAAAAATTTATTTGTGGGATTGGATAAATGTTGAAGAGGAGAGGAGTCGTGTTGAAAATTTAGTTGCATCTCATCTGTTGAAAGCTGTTCATTTTTGGACTGATTGTGGTTTTGGGCAGTATGATTTGTGGTTTATCAGAGATAAAGAAAAACGAGAGGTTGATTTTTTAGTCTCACAAGATAAAAAACCATGGTTTTTAGTTGAAGTAAAATTATCATCAAAGGGTGGTATAAGTAAAAATTTGGCTTATTTTCAGGATAAAATTAAGGCAAAGCATGCGTTTCAGGTAGTATTTGATATGGATTATATCCCCAGGGATTGCTTCAAACATCTAGATCCCATCATTGTCCCAGCTCGAACATTTATAACCCAATTAGTATAATAGTCAAATTATCCATTTAAATTTACAAAATTTTACTATTTCTACTATATATTTTCTTTTAAGGGCCTCCACCAGTGTTCATTACCCATATACCATCGTACAGTCTTTTTCAATGCTTCCTCAAAGTCATATCGAGCATTCCAGCCAAATTCATTTTTTATTTTAGAACAGTCAACGGAATAACGGCGGTCATGGCCAAGCCTATCAGTAACCAGCTCAATCATATCTTCGGATTTTCCAAGAATCTCTATTATTTTTTTAGTAATCCATATATTTGGTTTTTCGTTACCTGCCCCTATATTGTATACTTCTCCGACTTCGCCCTTATGAAGGATTATATCAAGTGCTGAACAGTTATCATCTACATAAATCCAATCCCTTACATTCATTCCGTCTCCGTATAATGGAACCTTTATGTCATCAATGAGATTGGTCACAAAAAGCGAAATTAATTTTTCAGGATACTGATAGGGTCCGAAATTATTTGAAGTTCTGGTAATAATAACAGGAGTTTTATATGTTTTATAAAAAGACCTTACAATCATCTCTGCTCCAGCCTTGGAAGCGGAATAGGGACTGTTGGGCTTCAGTGGATCATCCTCTTTAAATGAGCCATTTTCTATTGAGCCATAAACTTCATCGGTGCTTATCTGCAAAAATATCTTGCTATCATATTTTTTTACTGCTTCAAGCAAGACATATGTACCGTAGATATCAGTCTGAATGAATACACCCGGGTCTTCTATCGACCTGTCTACATGAGATTCAGCAGCAAAATTTATGACTGCATCAATCTTTCGCGATTTAAAAATCTCATCTATGATTTTCCTATCAGCAATATCACCCTTTATAAATTTATAATTGTGATTATTTTCTATATCCCTTAGGTTTTCCAGATTCCCCGCATAAGTCAGTTTATCCAGGTTAATTATCTTATATTCTGGATACTTTCTTGCAATATAATGTATGAAATTGCTCCCGATAAATCCTGCCCCACCAGTTATAAGCAGTGTTTTAAAACTTCTATCTTCCACTAAGTCCTCCTATCCATCTTTTCTGTCCCAGCAGTAAGGTATATCAGGGCTGTGCGGATCCTCCCTGTACTCATCAGGTTCTTTATAATTATAGAGTTCAGAAGGGATATTTATACATATTGCCTCATATTCTGTAATGCATTTAAAACCATGATAAACATAGGTTGGGATTTGAAGAAGTATGGGGTTATGTGCTCCCATAAAGAATTCATTTACTTCTTTATATGTAGGTGAACCCTTCCTGCTGTCATATAAGACCACTTTCATCATTCCTTTTGCTACTACCATATTATCTATTTGTTTTTTATGGTAATGCCACCCTTTAACCACTCCGGGATAGGCAGTGGTCATATAGACCTGCCCGAATTTTATAAAGAGATCATCATCAGAGCGAAGCATCTCCATAAGTCTACCTCTCTCGTCAGGAATAACCTTGAGCTTTTTTATTTTAACTCCGTCTATCAAAATAAACCTCCAATTAAAATATATTATCTGTTGCCAATTTCTACAAAACATACACCGCTAACCAGGCCGACATATCCTGTTCCTATGACACAAACTTTCATTTTAATTCCTTTAGAAAATGTCAATAAATTTTAAACCTAATTTTGAAGTATGATATCAATAAATATATTTTCTTACAATCTACCTTAATTATAAAGACTTATTAGAAATTTAATCAGTAAAAACTACTTTGAAATCAAGTTCTCAAAAGCTTCCACCGTAGCCTTTATGCTGTTGTTCCAGGAAAATACTTCTTCTACCCTCTTTCTATTTAACTCTCCCAGCCTTTTTGCTTCATCCGGATTCTCCACAGCCCATATCATTTGAGCCGCGAGATTTTCTACCTTATCATCAACCGCATAAATCCCGCCTTCTCCTAAAAACCTGCGGTTATTCTTACCCTCAAAACATACTACTGGAAGCCCTGCGCCCATATAATTTATAACCTTACCACTGGCTTCACCCGCCTTATCTACCTTTGGCTCCACCGCTATATCACTGACCAGCAGATAATCCGGAAGATCAAAATAATCAACCATACCGGTAAGATGGACATTTTCCCCCACTCCAAGCTCCCTGACTTTTACGGCTGTCTCTTCCACAGGATAGCCCACTATTAAGAAATGGGCATCTTTTCTTTTTTTTAAGACCAATGGAATGGCTGAGACTAAATTCCAGATTCCTTTAGCGGCCAGAAGCGCCCCGGTAAAGATTATAAGTGGGGCATCTTCGGGTATTCCCAGCTCCTCTTTAAATCCTTTTTTGGGGGGGGTACTGAAAAAATCAGTATGCACTCCATCTATTACAACCCTGACCTTATCCGGGTTTATATGAAATCTATTTTTAATAATATCCCCGTTTGACACTGAACTGCATATAAAAAAATCAGGCATCCTGCAGATGAACTTCTCCAGGGTATGGAAAAACCACCTTACTGGCTTCCTGCCCTTGATCCAGTTAAAAGTATCAAGCTCTGAAGTCAGACTTCCCTGGACATCAAAAACAAGCGGTTCCCTGCCAAAAGTTAAGAGATATTTGATAAGGCCGCCGACAAAAGCTCCTTCATGAAGATGACCATATATGATGGCTGGTTTTTCCTTAAAATACACGGCTGCTGCCTTAAAAAATAGAAGGATGTCCATATAAAACTTATGTATGGATGGACCTGCTTCCAGTTTCCTGTACCAGGGAATATTTATTATCCTTCTTATATCAAGCCCCTCAAGATCTCTCCCGTTATGATAGGTCACAATAATATTCTGATACCCATAATTTGCCAGTGCCTTCATCTCCCCCAGTATTCTCATATGGCACCCTCTGTCAGCAAAGAATGGAGTGGGAACTATGTTAAGAATTTTCCGTTTATTTGCTTTCTGCTTATTTTTCATAATGATGATTTTACTCTACTATATTTATATTACAAATCATTCACATATTCTCTTTAAACCAGTTATAAGTTAATTTTAGTCCTTCTTCTATAGACACTTTTGGCTGCCAGCCAAAAACTTTCTCTGCCAGGCTGTAAGATAGCTGACTTCTTCTTTGCTCGCCCTCTTTAGGAGGACCATGGATCTCTTCAATATCGTCTTTTCCTGATACTTCTTTTAAAATATTAAACAGCTCCACCACTGTAGTCTCTCTGCCAGTTCCTACATTCAGGGGGCCGGTAAAGCCACTTTCTATTGCTTTAAGGTTTATATCCACAACATCTCCCACATACACATAGTCCCTGGTCTGAAGCCCATCTCCATTAATAGTAGGATTCTTGCCTTCCAGTATTTTATTAGAAAATATTGCCACTACTCCTGCTTCTCCATAGGGATCCTGTCTGGGACCATATATATTGGCGTATCTTAAGGATATATATTTTAGGCTGTAACTTCTGTAAAAATAGTATAGATAGTTTTCTGTAGCAAGCTTTGCCACTCCGTAAGGAGATATGGGGCTGGTGGGATGCTTCTCATCTGCCGGGAAATATTTTTGCTCTCCGTATACTGTACCTCCACTTGATGCAAATATTATTTTATCCACATTATATCTGTGACATGCATTAATCACATTAAGCCCTCCCATTATATTTATATCTGCATCCATCAGAGGATTTTCAACTGATATCCTTACACTCAGCTGGGCGGCATTGTGTATTAAAATATCCGGTTTTTCTTCTTTTAATATACTGTATAATTTTTTATCTCTTATATCACATTTGTAGAATTTAGCTTCTTTTGGTAAATTTTCCTTCCTGCCATTGGAAAGATCATCTACAATAACTACTTTATAGTTTTTCTCCAGCAGCCCATCTGCTACATTTGAGCCGATAAAGCCTGCTCCTCCTGTTACAAGTACTTTCAAATTAACCACCTTTCGCCTTTTGTATTTTCCACTCTCTTATTTGTAATTGACTGAAGAATCAGTCATAGTCTTTATAAATCATTCCTCATTTTCATCTATGTATTCTTTATTCCTGATGGCCGGAATGGACAGGTCTACATTACCATATATTTTAATTCTTATACCTTCTATATAAAAAATAACTCCCTCTATTTCAGGAATTTCTGTTAGAGTATTTACAATTGAGTAAATTACATATTCATCCAGAATTCTGGTGTCCGGGCTATTTTCCAGGAATTCCTGAGAAAGATCAATCTTGGCTATATTCTCATAAGTCTCTACATTAAGCAGCTTTGTTCCAGCCGGTATTAACGGAAAGTGATATGATTGGGTAGGACCTTTAAGCAGTTCCTGAACAGCATTTTTCACTGCAATATCCGGACTGCTTGCAAATATGGTTCTCTTTTCAGAAACTAACTTCTTCTCTTCCCCAAGACCAGAAAAATAAAAATTAACTTCCAATCTGGAAGGGTAAACTTTCCCGTCTTCTCCACCATTTTTCCGATTTATAAAATAATTCTTTATTTTCTGCCACAAAGACAGACCGCTCCTGGTTTGATCACTGTCTATACTTTCTTCAGTAGTAGTTTTACCAGTATCTATACTCTCTATTTCGTTCTCACCATAATCTTCCCCGGTAATGGACTCCACGGTATTATCACCTGGTTGGCCACTGTCAGTTTCTGTTAAAACTGATACTGTTTTTCCGCTTTCATTGTCATTAAAAAGAGAGGAAAATTTATTTTTTACAAAATCAGGATTATCAATACTATAAAAGATAATAAACCCGGCTGCCACAAGAAGAATTATAATAAAAGTAGATCTTAAAATTGGACTCGGTCTTTTTTTTCTTTTTTTAGCCTGTCTATTTCTGATATTCATAAAATAATATAAATCATAAAATTATTTTCAACACGTGGATAAAACAGTTATTACTTAAAAGTAATATTACTAAAATAATGGTTATTCATCAATTGCTATAGCCATCAACTCATTGCACTTCAAAAGTTTTTAAATAAGAAGAAGGATTAAATTATTTAGCTGTTTCTATTTAGTTTTATATATCTTTACCAGGCTTGCTTCCGGCTGGCAGTAAAATCTGAACTGTGAATATCTGCCCTCTCCAAGACCTCTGGTCACATAAAGAACGAAATTTTTAAAATAAAAAAGGCCCGAGGCAAATTTTGTCTTTATTTTACATCCTGAAACTACTGCTCCAACCAGTGGAAGTCTTACCTGGCCTCCATGAGTATGTCCACCAAATATAATGTCAACTTCTTTATGGGCTAGATTAATTATTGAATCAGTATCAGGTGTATGCATAAGTACTATGCGTAATTTGCCTCTGTTATTTATTTTATGTATTTTCTCTTCTTTTAATCTAAATATACTTTTATAGGCATTTTTATAATCAGATTTTTTTAACAGCTTTAAACTATCTACGTGATTGATATGTGAAAATGCCTTGACTATATCAATCTTATTGATTATAGGGTCATCAAGTCCGATAATCTCAATATCACCTATATCATAACTTCCTATATTAATCCTTCTGCTTTCATTTCTTAAAACTTCAATACCAATGTCTTTTAATCTTTTTGCCATATAGGTAACATCATTTTCTCTTTTATATCTCCTTTTCTTTTTAAACATATTTCTTATAAACTCAACTAAAGCCTTATTATAGTGATCATGTACCCCAAAAACAGCATATTTTCCGTATTTTGCCTTAAGCGGCGAAAGCATATTGATCAAATATTCGATATTTTTATCATTTTCCGTTAAATCACCGGTAATCAAGATAAAATCCACATTTAATTTACTTAAGTTCCTTACAAATTTAAATAATTTTTTTCCTTTAGAATTTTTTCGTAGATGGAAATCAGATAGATGCAGGAATGTCAGGATAGGTTTATCTGATTTATTTTTACCGGCTTTAAATTTCAGATTATTTTTTATGAAAATATCCACATCTGACAATTTAAAATTAGCCGGCTCATACCTGAATGCATATAAGTATAACGCTGCCAGTACAGCAGCAATTGCCACGCACATATAAATAATCCATAGCATACGGTCTTTCCTCTTTCCACAAAACTCTGTGATTTTAAAAATCTATAAGATAATATCACAAATTTTCTATAATTTAACTCCTTCTAACATATTAAAAAAAATAATAAAAAAATTGACACAATGAGCAAGATATATTATTATTAATATGCATAATATTAATATGAATATTATTGAATATTAGAAACAGTTTTATTGAGAAAAGAGGTCAAATAAATGAATAAAGTAAAGATAGCTGCGTTCCTAGAAAAGGATGTTGTGTTAAAACTAAAAAACCTGGCTAGACTTACTAATAAATCTACTTCTTTTATAATAAGAGAAGCAGTTAATAGCTATGTGGCTAAAAAAGCTCCTAAGAAGGAAATAGGTATAATTGGAATTGCAAGCAGTACCGAATATTCAGATATCGCAAATAAAAAAGATGAATATCTAAAAGGCTTTGGGGAAGATTAATTAAAATTTATAGTAGAGAAAAAATGCAAATAATCGTAGAAACTAGTGTGCTGTACTCCTTAATGAATAATAGAGATAAAAATCATAAATTAGTTAAAAATTACTTTCTAAATAATAAAAATATTTATTATATTCTGCCATCTACAATAATCCCAGAATTATGTTATCTTATTAACACAAAATTAGGATCTTATTTTGAAGTAAAATTTCTTGAGGAAATTAACCAAAACTTTAATTTGGAACCAATTAGGGATGAAGACATATTACGTATTATAGAAATATTAAAAAAGTATGATACTCTTAATATTGGCTATGTGGATGCCTCAATTGTAGCTATAGCTGAACGGCTTAAGATTAATAAAATCCTTACCCTGGACAGAAAACATTTTGAAGTTATTGCACCAAGAGGCTTTGACCGTTTTGACATATTAATATGAAAATTTTCTAAATTTATAGATGAATTTTGCTTAAGATATAATTAAAGCAATAAGGTAAATGCCTGACTCTTTAAAGTATTCTGTTTTGTTAAAAAAAATAATTATAAAATATTCACATACTGATATAAGGAAAACTATTATAAGAAAAAGGTAAAAATGGTTCTACTTATCGGAGCAACAGGTTTCCTGGGGCCTCCAGTTCTAAAAAAACTACTGGGAAATAATTATGATGTCGATTGTCTGGTAAGAGCAGACAGCGATAGGTCCAGGCTTTTAAATGCTGCAAGGTCAGCAGGTAAAAAGATTAAATTCAATACAGGAACACTGCAGAGCGGGGATTCGATAATTTCAATTATAAAAAACGTAGATAGCATAATTTATATGGTTGATTTGAAGCATACACATCTTCTGGAAACCTTCCTGAACACAGTCAAGCACACTGGACTTAAAAGAGTTGTTTTTATAAGTTCCACTACTGTTTTAATCCCCCTTGAAAGTATGGTTAAGAAGCAAAAAATAGATTCTGAAAGCCTGATAAAAAATTCCGGTCTGGACTATACAATCCTCCGGCCTTCTATGATATATGGCTCAAAAAATGATATTAATTTTTCAAAAATGATCCGGTTTATAAAAAGGAAAGGTTTTTTTATAACTTTCGGGAGTGGTAATAATCTAATCCAGCCCATATATATTGAAGATGTAGCTAATTCCATTGTTAGTGTCTTAAATAACAAAAAAACTTACCGAAAAACCTACAATATAGCCGGTAAAGACTCCTTAAAATATAACGAAATGCTGGATATTGTGAGAAACAAATTAAAAAAGAAATTTAAAGTAATAAAAATCCCCATTAAACTCGGTATACTCTTAATCTCAATATACTCCAAAATTTCTAAAAGTCCATCCCTGACTCCTGACCAGATAGAAAGGATGGAGATTGATAAAGCATACTCATACCAGAAAGCCAGAGAAGATTTTAACTTCTCTCCTACAAGCTTTGAAGATGGTATAGAAAAATTAATAAAGGAGTCACAAGTTCAGGATTAAAAATATAAACAATCAGATAACTGCTGCTTTAAAAAAAATTAAATAAATCACCAAAAAATATCTGGATCAGTTTGCACCCTTACCAGTAAGTATTGCTTTTACTGTAACTAAAAAAATCTTTATATCCAATAGTATTGAAGCATCCTTAATATATAACTTATCATACATAACCTTATCAGGAATTGAAAGCTCATCCCTTCCACTAATTTGAGCAAGCCCGGTTACCCCTGGGCGGACTTTATCCACACCTTTTTCTTTCCGTAATTTTATCAGCAGTTTCTGATTATATAATGCAGGCCTGGGACCTACAAAACTCATATCGCCTTTCAATATATTTATAAGTTGGGGAATTTCATCTATGCTCAATCTTCTAAGTATTGTTCCAATCCTCGTGTTCAAATTGCTCTGGTTTTTTAGTTCATCTGTGGGAATATCAGGAGTGCCTTTCTTCATGGTCCTGAATTTATATATGGTAAAATACCGGCTATTTATACCAATCCTTTTCTGCTTGAATATTACGCTTCCCGGGGAATCAATTTTTACCAGTATTGGTATGATAATCCAAAAAGGGATAAATAATATTATTGAAATAATTGAGAATAATATATCAAAAATTCTTTTTGTAACTCTATAAACCATAAACTAAAAACCCGCCAGTCTCTATACCTGCAGCTTGGAGGACCACATTTTTTTCTCATTAAAATTAGGAACAATCTTTTTTAGATCTTTAAATAGGTTTTTATAGTCATAAAGCTGGATCTCTTTTTCAATATTGAACAATAAGTTTTGTATCTCTTTCAGGTTTTCCTTACTTTTATTCCTGGTTACAAATATCGAAGGAAAACCTGTGGGCATAAGTTTCTCATCACTATTTATCAGTTCTTCGGCAAATTTCTCTCCCCGTCTTATTCCGGAGAAAGTAATTTTAATATCTTTTTCAGGCTCCATCCCATAAAGTCTAATCATACTTTTAGCCAGATCTAATATGTTTATAGGTTCTCCCATATCAAGAACATATATTTCGCTACCATTGCCCATGACACACGCCTGTATTACCAGCTGCGAGGCTTCAGTAATGGTCATAAAGAACCTTGTCATTTTTGGATGAGTGACAACTACAGGTCCGCCATTCTCTATCTGATTTTGAAATATGGGCACCACGCTACCATGGCTTCCAAGCACGTTTCCAAATCTTACAATTATAAAAACCGTATCCCTGACTTTTGAAAGCGTCTGCAGATATTTTTCAGAAAGCAATTTTGATATACCCATTACATTGCTGGGATTAACTGCCTTATCCGTAGAGAGCATTACAAACTTTTTAACTCCGCTGGAGATAGACAATTTTGCCATTGCTTTTGTACCCAGAAAGTTATTCTGCAATGCGGCTTCAGGGTTTAACTGCATAAGCGGAACATGTTTATAGGCTGCAGCATGAAATACAATTTCAGGCTTATACTTTTTAAATACACCCCTGATACTGGAACTGTCTCTTATATCGGTAACGATAGGTATGGCATTAGAATAATTAAGTTTTGTGGAAAGTTCCTGTTCTATCAAGAACACATTATTCTCCGAATGATCAACAAGAATCAGATTTGATGGTTTAAACCTTATTACCTGTCTGCATAGTTCAGAACCAATAGATCCTCCCGCACCGGTTATGAGGATTGATTTACCTTCAAGCTGACTTAAAAGCTGACTATAATTAAGATTTACGGGTTTTCTTCCTAAAATATCTTCTATCTGGATATCTCTTACCTGATATAGATGAGCTCTTCCATCTATAATCTCGTATAAGCTGGGAAGAGTTTTACAAAATATCCCTTCTTCTTTCGCTTTAAAAGTGATATTCTTCCTAACCTCGCCACTGGCTGAGGGTATTGCGATTATTATTTCATCAATAGCCAGTTTTTTAATAAATTTCTTAATCTCATCAGTTTTTCCAAAAACTTTTATTCCATGAATTTGATGTCCGATTTTCGCCTTATCGTCATCTAAAAACCCTACAGGAATATATTCGCTATCCCTCTGCCTTATCATCTCTCTTACTATC
>PEXF01000028.1 GCA_002779205.1 Candidatus Hydromicrobium americanum | reverse complement strand
TTGGATTGGAAAAAGTATATAAACAAAAAGGGAAATGTAAATCGTATGGAACGATTATTAAAGGCAGAGGGAATCTCACCTGATGAATATAAAATCTCCAAGCAGGCTGATACTCTTATGACCTTTTATAATTTACCCTCAGATGAGGTAGGAGATATAATTAATGAACTGGGTTATTCTAAAGGAGAGGATACTTTAAAGGTTAATTTTGACTATTATATTAAGAGGACCTCACATGATTCTACTTTAAGTCTAATCGTCCATTCTTATTTAGCCCATTTAATAAGAGATGAAAGACTTGAGTGGGAATTCTATCTAAAGGCTTTAAATAGTGATTATGGGGATATTCAATGCGGGACCACAGGAGAAGGTATCCATACTGGTGTTATGGGTGGAGTAGTTTTAATGACTTTAAATTGCTATGCGGGTTTAGATTTTCGAAATGAACTCATTGGTATTAATCCTTGTTTACCACAAGCATGGCAGAAAATTAGCTTTAATCTCACCTTTAAGCATAAAAGGTATTACCTACAAATCACCAGGGATAGAATAAGGATTTTAATACAAAGCCATAAAGAAAATCATATAAGGGTTCTAGTTTATAAAAAGGAGTATTCTATTAAGGTAGGACAGTGGAAAGAAATTAAATTATATGATAAGCGTAATTAGTATTAAATAAAGTGAACCATCTAAGTTTGGTGTTTACAGCTGAATTATCTTCGGGCATAAAAATGAGCCTTTCAATTTTAGCATATTTTGCATTCATAAAGTTTTATGTTGGTGAAGATTTAGTATTAACCAGTCAAACTGCTATTTTAACATTTATATCAATGCCTATTGCTTCCACGGGTGTTTTAGCACTTGTTGGTTGATCTTTTTGGGCATTTAGAAAGCCACAAATTATTAGTTTAATTATTATAGTTGCTAGTGTGTCTGGAACTTGGAATTTTGTTCTGAAATTTTGCACAAAATATCCTATGCCTATAGTTGCTTTACTTTCTTTAGCAATTGGCATATTTTTTATTGGAGCAGCAATTTTTGCTGTTAGATGTTTGCCTAAGGAGCGGACCATCGGTGTATAATAGTTACAAGAGATTTTAAACTATGAAATGTTCAAATTGTAAAACAAAAATGAAGAAATCCAAAAAAATAATATATTATGACTTAAAAGGTCAAATTATTACAAGACTATCTGACCGTAATTACTTCTCATCTCTATTATCCTTCAGTTCCCAGAGGGTGCCTTCTTTTCTATCTTCCAGTATAATACCCATACTGTACAGATAATTCCTGATCTCATCAGCTTTCTTATAATCCTTATTCTTCCTGGCAGCCTCCCTTTCCGTTATCAGTTTTTCTATCTCTTCTTTTGTCATTTCTATTCTGGTCTCTATATCTTCCGATATTCTTGAAACTTCCTTTATAAAATTTAACCCCAGGACAAGACCCAGCTCTTTTATCTTTATGTAGGCGCCGCTCAGGCTCTTTTTTAAAGAGGCATTATTTTTAAAATCTGGTTTTTGTATAATGTTATTTATATTTTTTATGAATTCAAAGATATCCCCAATTGCCCTGGCAGAATTAAAGTCATCATCCATAGAATTCTTAAAATTAACTTCAAACTTCCTGGCAAAGGTACCCAGCCTGGATATAACCTGCATGTCAGCTTTCCCCCCGGTTTCCCCGTCTGATAAACCCTCTTTCTGCTCTATTAAAAATTTGATATTTTTAAGGGTATTGGTAATCTTTTCCAGAGCTTTCTCTGCCTCTTCCAGCTTTTCCATGCTGAACTCCAGAGGACTTCTGTAATGTGTGGAAAGTATGTACATTTTTATTGTATCAGGAGAATAACTCTTAAGCAGATTTTTTAAAATCCAATTTTTTTTAAGTCCCAGTGACTTTGACATTTTTCCTGACTTTACCTCAATCATACCATTATGCATCCAGTACCTGACAAAATCCCCTTCCCCGGGAAAAGCAGCTTCCGATTGTGCAATTTCATTTTCATGGTGGGGAAATATCAAGTCTATTCCCCCGCCGTGGATATCAATATTCCGATCCAGTAGAGTAGTTGACATTGCAGAGCATTCAATATGCCAGCCCGGCCTTCCCCTGCCCCAGGGACTGTCCCAGAAAGGTTCGCCTTCTTTGGCTTTTTTCCATAGGGCAAAATCAATTTTATTTCTTTTTTCAAAACTATTATCCTCGGTATCCTTCATCTCGCTGATATTCTGCCCTGAGAGTTTTCCGTAGGCCGGGAATTTACTGACTTCAAAATAAACATTACCATCTACTACATAACCATAACCATTTTCGATGATCTTTTTTATAATATCTATTATCTCTGCAATCATTTCTGTTGCCAGGGGCATCTTGTTGAATCCCCCAACTTCAAGATTTTTAACATCCTCCAGGAAAGCTTTGATGTATCTGGTGGTTATGACTTTATAATCTACTTTCTCCTCATCCGCCTTTTTTATTATCTTGTCTTCAACATCTGTAATATTCTGGATGTATTCCACTTTATAACCTGAAAACTGCAGATAATTTCTGACCATATTGAAGACTACGATTGGTCTGGAATTACCGATAGATATGTAGTTATAAACCGTAGGACCGCAAACATACATCCTGACTTTGCCTTTTTCTATCGGTTCGAATAATTCTTTTTTCCGGTGCAAAGTATTATATACCTTCAAACTCACCAGTATCCTCCAGTATCCAGATTACTATTGATTTTAATTATTTAAGACCGGTGCGGCCGGGATTATCCCACTGCGGATATTACCTTTTTTCTTTTTTAATCTTTTTTAATTCCTTTTCCAGAAAATCTATCCTGGCGCAACAGTCACTTAAAATATCACTTACAGGGTCGGGTAAATTCATTCTGTGAAATTCGTCTGAAAGTACCTTTTCCCCTCCAATTTTTACAATCCTTCCCGGGACACCTACCACCGTGCACCTCTCAGGGACAGAATTTATAACTACCGCTCCTGCTCCGATAATTACATCATTTCCAATTTCAATCGAACCCAGTACTTTTGCTCCTGCGGATATAACTACATTATTTCCAACTGTAGGGTGACGCTTGCCCTTTTCTTTTCCGGTTCCACCTAAAGTTACTCCCTGATATAAGGTAACACCATCACCAATTTCTGAAGTTTCTCCTATTACTACCCCCATACCATGGTCTATAAAGAACCCCTTGCCAATTTTTGCTCCAGGATGAATCTCAATCCCGGTAAGGAATTTACTGAACTGGGATATCCAGCGAGGAATAAAAGGTACTCTCCGCTTGTAAAGCCAGTGAGCAATTCTATGATTTATAACCGCATGCACCCCGGAATAAGTAAACAAAATTTCTAAGGTGCTTACTGCAGCCGGATCCCTTTCTCTTGCAGATTTTACAAGGTCTTTTAATTCAGCTATCAGTCCCATAACTCGACCAATCAGTTATAATTTATTATTTTTTATATATTCTAATGTCTGATTGACCCTTTGTATACAGTTTTTTAAACCCAGTATAGAAATAACCCTGGGCAGTTCCGGACCATGAGTTTTACCGGTAATAGATACTCTTATAGGCATATATAAAAATTTACCTTTTATTTTTAACTCTTTTAAGCTTTCCCCTATCATATTGATGAGGTTTTTACTCTTCTCTTCATTAAAATCTATATCCTGGTTATTGTCAAAAGATTTCAGTTCGCTTTCAAGCCTTCCCAGGAAACTCTGCAGAACTACAGCAGATGTATCCAGTGTTAAAATTTCAACTGCGTCTTTGCTGTAACCTGCAATTTTTTCTCTAAAAAGATCCTTTATATACTGGGGAAATTCATTTAAAACTTTCAGGTTATCCCGTAATGCGCTGGCACCTTTTACAATTTTACTCATGACTTTTTCATTTCCCAGATCTTTTTTATCTATTATCTTCTCCTTGATTAAATAAGGAGTACATAACCTGGCCAGCTCTTCAGTAGATTTTCTTCTGATATAAATACCATTTATCCATTTTAACTTATCCACATCAAAGATAGCCGGGCTTTTTGATATATCAGGTATTTTAAATTTACCCATAATATCCCTGATACCAAATATTTCCTCACCGTCCCTCGGAGCCCATGAAAGTATTGAAAGATAATTTCCAATAGCTTCAGCCAGGTATCCTTCTTCCCTGAACTGGGAAATAGTGGTAGCTCCATGTCTTTTACTTAATTTCGAGCCGTCTTTTCCAAGAATCATTGATATATGTGCAAAAGAAGGCAGGCTAAACCCCAGACTTTTAAACAATAAAATCTGTCTTGCGGTGTTGGTTATATGGTCCTCACCTCTCAGCACATGGGTAATTTTCATATCACCGTCATCTACCACCGCAGCAAAATTATAGGAAGGAGTGCCATCAGATTTAATAATTATAAAGTCCCCGATAACTTCAGACCTGAAGCTTATCTCCCCTCTTATTAAATCGCAAAATTTGATTTCCTTGCCATCTTCTACTTTAAACCTTATGGCAAATTTCTTGCCCTCTTTTAAATTCTTTTCAATCTCCCCGCCGCTCAGCTCCCTGCATCGGTTATCATATTTTGACATCATGCCTTCAGCATACTGTCTCTTTTTAAGGTCTTCCAGCCTCTCCGGTGTGCAGAAACATCTGTAAGCTTTATTTTCATCCAGCAGCTCCCGGGCAAATCTCTGATATATCCAGTTCCTCTCACTCTGCCTATAGAACTCATCCCAGTCAAGACCAAACCACTTCAAATCTTCTATTATGGATTTTTCATAGGCGGCAGTAGACCTTTTTATATCAGTATCCTCAATTCTTAAAATTAATTTTCCGCCCACACTCCTTGCAGCCAGCCAGTTAAACAGAGCAGTTCTTGCTGTCCCTATGTGCAAGCCTCCAGTGGGAGATGGCGCAAATCTAAACCGGGGTATCATTTTTACTCCAGTGATTCTTCTCTATATAAAATCTTATTCCAATAGAACCACACACTCTGCGGCAATTCCTTCCTCTCTTCCGCAAAATCCAAGGCCCTCTGTGGTTGCTGCCTTTATATTTACCTTATCATCATCTATCTTTAAAGCTCCGGCTATATTCTTTTTCATTTCTGGAAAGTACCTGTAGACTTTCGGTTTCTGCATTATTAAAATTGAATCTATATTGACAATGCCAAAACCCTTTTCCTCCATCTTTTTTCTAACTTCTTCCAGCAGCAGCAGGCTGGATATATCCTTATACTTCATATCACTGTCAGGAAAATGAATTCCTATATCCCCAAGACCACATGCTCCTAAAATAGCATTCATTATGGCATGCACCAAAACATCAGCGTCAGAATGGCCTGCTAGCCCCATAGGATGATCTATTTTTACACCCCCGATTATTAATTTCCTACCAGCTCCAAAGGCATGAATGTCAAATCCTAATCCGACTTTCATAAAAGGTTAATCTTTCTATATTATACTTTTTATATTTTACTAGTTATCTCCTGCCATTTCTGGTCATAATAAGCTCTGCCAGAAATAAGTCAAGAGGAGTTGTAATTTTTATATTCTCATGCCTGCCTCTTACCACACTAACCTTCCAGTTCATTCTTTCCATTAGTGAAGCATCGTCTGTGCCCATAAAACTATCCTCTCTGGCTTTATTATGAGCTTCTAAAATATTTTTGTAAAAGAAAGTCTGTGGAGTTTGGGCATGCCAGACTGTATCCCTGGGAATAGTCCTATCAACAGTACCATTACCGATTACTTTTACAGTTTCTCGTGCAGATTCTGCCATTATCACACCTTTCACTCCAGGGTCTTTTCCATTTTCTCTTATTAAAGTATTAATTAAAAGATCAATCTCTTCCGCGGTAATAAGTGGTCTTACACCATCATGAATAGACACTAATTTAGTGGAGGAAGGTAGCTCAATTAGAGCATTATAAACAGATTCCTGTCTGCTGCTGCCGCCAATAACTAATTTTTTTACTTTATCGAATGAATATTTTTCAATTATACTTTTTTGACATGATTCCAGATAATCTTTAGGAACTGAAACATATATTTCTTTTATTTTTGAAGATCTTTGAAAAGCAGTAATAGTATGAGCTAATATTGGTTTTCCATAAATGTTCATAAACTGCTTGCTGATATTGCCTTTTAGCCTGATACCCTTTCCGGCTGCTGTAATTATCGCTACATTCATAAATTATCATCACTATTATTTTTTTGAAAAACCTGTTAACCGTAGAATATATAAGTATAATAATTAAAATAATTCTAATAATTGCTATATTTTAATTCTTGGGATTACTCCTCCTTTTCTATTATACGGTTCATTATATAAATAATATTCAGAAAACTTTTTTAGTCTGTCGCATAAAGATCTGGCCCTGGTTTTTCCCATTCCTGCAACTTCAGACAATTCCTCCACATTTGCATTTAGAATATTTTTTAAATTACCAAACTTATCAATTAAATTGGTAACAATTGATCGAGGAAGTCTTCTAACTTCTGAAACAATCCTGAGTCCTCTGGGATGTATGTCAAATTCCTTTAAGCTGCCTTCAACATCATAACCTAAAATTTTCGCAATATTGCCTAACTCAAGTAGCTCTCCTTCGCTTAGCAGATTTATCCTGTCTTTCATTTCAAACGGCTCAGCGCCAATATCCGGATGTGCATAATCACTTATAATATTTAAAGAATCATTCACTATATTCGCCATTAATTCTTCAACCTGCATGTTTAAGAGCCTGCCTTCTACCCCCAGCTCACATATATATTTTTTAACTTCCTTTTCGGTTCTCTGTACGATGCTTGATCTTTGAAGTACACCGGTTACATCAAAAAGTGTTACCAGATCTTCGAGTTCTCTCACGGTTAAATTAAATGTAAGTTCATCCAGCCCTTCTTTGTATTTTTCAAGCGTTTGTAATGCCTGATTTGCTTTGGATAGAACTACCCTTGATTCCTCAAGCATATGCCTCATATCACCTTTATATATGGTAACCACATCCCTTTTCATAGAAATAGAAATTACCAGGGTATTGGTTTGTTTTGCTACTCTTTCTGCAGTTCTATGTCTTGTACCTGTTTCAGAAGTTTTAATGTCTGGATTGGGGAAAAGGTGAGTGTTGGCATATAAGATCCGTTTACCGTCAGAACTCAATATAATAGCCCCATCCATTTTGGCAAGCTCATAGAATTTTGCTGGTGAGAAACTGCATCCTATATAAAATCCTCCATTAACCAGCTTCAATACCTCTTCCGAATCTCCCACAACAATCAGTCCGCCTGTTTTCCCCTGAAGTATATATTCTATTCCCAGCCTGAGCTCCGTTCCAGGAGCTATTTTTTTCAAGCAATCTAGTAATAATTCTTCACTTTTTTTATTCATTCGCCCTGTAAAATCAAACTTTTAATACACTGCTCCGGTTCAATTTCTTAATATCAAAGTGCATTTTCTTATCTTTGGCACTTACTTCGATCTTCTGCCCGGATCTTATCTCCCCGCTTATTAATTTTTCAGAAATAGGATCCTCTATCAGATTTTGTATGCACCTTCTCATAGGTCTGGCGCCCATTGAAGAGTCGTAGCCTTTCTCCAGTAACAATTCCTTTGCGTTTTTTTTAAGCTCTATTGTAATCCCCTGAAGTTCAAGCTGTTGCTGTACTCTGGACATCATCAGATCCATAATATTGTAAACCTGCTGCTTTTGTAATTTGTGAAATACTATTACTTCATCAACCCTGTTCAAGAATTCAGGTCTGAAAGCCTGCTTCAGTTCACTCATTACTTTTTCTTTTATTTCGTCATAGGAAAGATCTTCGGTATTTATTTTTTTAAATCCCATTGGAGTATTTTTTTGTATTTCCCTCGCTCCCAGATTAGAAGTCATTACAATCACAGTATTTTTGAAATCCACTCTCTTACCCTGGGAGTCGGTAAGGTGTCCTTCCTCAAAAATTTGCAATAGTATGTTAAAAACATCAGGATGCGCCTTTTCAATTTCATCCAGCAGTATTACACTATATGGTTTTCTTCTTACCATTTCAGTCAGCTGTCCGCCTTCATCATAGCCCACATATCCAGGAGGGGAACCGACCAGTTTCGATACGGAATGCTTTTCCATATACTCAGACATATCAATATGTATTAAAGCTTCTTCTTTATCAAATAAGAATTCTGCTATTGTTTTAGCAAGTTCAGTCTTTCCCACACCGGAAGGTCCGAGAAACATAAAAGAGCCGATTGGTCTTTTTGGGTCTTTTAGACCGGAACGGGACCGCCTGATGGCTTTGGATACTGTTTTTATAGCTTCATCCTGACCAATAACCCTCCTGTGAAGCTCGTCTTCCATTCCAAGCAGTTTGGAAGATTCACTTGAAGTTAGCTTGTATACCGGGACACCAGTCCAGCTGGATAATATTTCTGTTATCTCATTCTCACCGACAACTTCCTTATCGGCTTTTTTGGTTCTAATTTTAATCTCTTCTATTTCCCTTTTTTCCTTAATCAGTTGTTTCTCTTTATCACGCATCTGTGCTGCTTTCTCAAAATCCTGTGATTCTATAGCCTTCTTCTTTTCACTTGCGATTTTTTCAATATTTGCTTCCAGCTCCTTCAAATCAGGAGGAGTTGTAAGAGTTCTTACCCTGGCCCTGGATGCTGCCTCATCTATCAGGTCAATAGCTTTATCGGGCAGAAATCTGTCACTAATATAGCGGTGGGACAATTTTGCAGCTGACACTATAGCATCTTCAGTTATCTTGAGGCCATGGAAAGATTCATATCTGTCTTTAAGCCCTCTTAAAATTTCAATAGTTTCATATACAGTAGGCTCATTTATGAAAATTGGCTGGAATCTTCTTTCCAGGGCTTTATCCTTTTCAACATACTTACGATATTCATTAACAGTTGTAGCACCTATAGTTTGAATTTCCCCCCTTGACAGCATAGGCTTTAAGATACTTGCGGCATCGATAGCACCTTCAGCAGCGCCAGCACCCACCAGAGTATGAATCTCATCAATAAAAAGTATGATATCTCCATCATCCTTAATTTCACCCAGTACCTTTTTTAGCCTTTCCTCAAAATCTCCCCTATATCTTGAACCGGCAATTAAAGCCCCCAGATCAAGGGTAAATATCTTCTTATTAGAAAGATTTGAAGGAACCTTTTTTGAACAGATGAATTGCGCCAGTCCTTCAACAATTGCAGTTTTTCCTACTCCTGCTTCTCCTATAAGGATAGGATTATTTTTGGTTCTTCTGGAAAGTATTTGAATTATTCTGTCAATTTCTTTCCTTCTCCCTATCACAGGATCAAGTTTGCCCTCCTGGGCCAGTAAAGTTAAATCTCTTCCATACTGTAGCAGCATCTTAAGCACCTTTTTTTGACTTTTATCGGACAGGGCTCTTTCTGGTTCTAAATAATAAGACTGCTTACTTAGAAGTTCCTTTACTTTTTCTTTTACATTATCCAGAGTGATTCCCATGCTATTTAAAACTCTTGCTGCCACTCCTTCCCCTTCTCTTAAGAGCCCCAGCAATATATGCTCTGTCCCTATATAATTATGCCCCATTTGAAGAGCTTCCCTTAAAGATAATTCTAAAACTTTCTTAGCTCTCGGAGTAAAGGGAATATGTTCATAAGATTCAGAAGTCCCTTCAGTAACCACTTCTTTTACTGCCGACCTGATATCTTCAAAAGTAATATTTAATTCATAAAAAACCCTGGCAGCAATTCCTTCCTTTTCGTCAATTAAGCCAAGGAGAATATGCTCGGTACCTATATAGTTCTGTTTTAAAAATCTAGCCTCGTCTTGAGCTCTGACCACTACTTTTCTTGCTCTCTCTGTGAATCTTTCAAACATTTAATCAGTTCCTTTTAATATTTTTTTCCGTATTAAATCAGCCCTTATCGAATCTAGTTCATCATCAGTTACACTACTACTTATCTCTAAATCTAATATAATATGTGAATCACTGATCTTATTTATTATTTCAAAGTAATCAAAATCATTAACCCCGCTTATAATATCCAGATCAAGACCCAATCTTATTATTGATAACAGTTCCAGTGATTCTTCATATGATAGTATTTTAGCATACTTAAGCAAACCAAAGGAACGGTATATGTTATCTTTAATTCCCAGCAGGTCACTCTCCTTTAATTTCTTTCTGGCATTCTCTTCATCATCGATTATATTTAAGCAAATTGCCTTCATTTCTTCAACTATGTCTTCTTCCCCTTTACCCAGTGTTACCAGATTAGAAATCTTAAATAAATTACCAATTACTTCAGAATTTCCCATAAAATATCCATTGATTAAACATCCCACCTGGTTTAATTTTTTTACAAAATCGGCAATCCTGGTACTTACTGCCAGTACAGGAAGATGAGCAATGACGGATACTCTTAATGCAGTTCCTAAGTTAATCGGACTTGCTGTAAGATACCCCAGATTCCTATCAAAAGCAAAACTTAATTTCTTCTCAAAATATTTTTCAATTTCAATGACCTCCTCGTAAGCTTCTGAAATATTAAGACCCGGACGCACACTCTGAATTCTTAAATGATCCTCCTCGTTAATCAATACCACCGAAGATTCCCGCTGGTCTTGTCCATATTTTACAAACAGTCCTTTGCCCTGCATCTTGTTTGCCATTCCTGGAGTGATCAGGTAATCCTTAAAAAGCAGGTCCCTTTGTATTTTTCCCAGACTTTTAACAGAGTAAAACCTAAAATCTCTAAGTTCTTTTATTTCCTCAACATATCTCTTTATTTTTTTTAGTAGAATATTTTTTTCCTGATTGCTGCAGATACTTGTAAATTTGTAGTCGGTAAGATTTCTTGCCAGTCTGACTCTTGTATTTAAAATAATTTTATTTTTATTGCTTTCAGACTTATTTTTGCTGGTTTTATTTTCTAACAGATAGAAATTTTTACCGGTCATATCTATTTTTCTCCAATTTTTTTATTTTGTCTCTTATCCTTGCTGCTTCTTCGAAATTTTCAATTATTACCTCATTTTTAAGTCTATGTCTTAGATCTCTTATATTTTTTTCCAGTTTAATTTTCCTGCTGGTATTTACGGGAATTTTCCCCTTATTTTCAATACTTCCCTGAATAGATTTTATAATTGGAAATAGTACATCTTTAAATTCACTGTAGCAACTGCTGCAGCCAACCCTTCCAATTCTTTTAATGGTTTTTAAATCTATACCACAAAAGGGACACTTTCTGTTCCTGCCATAACTTATACTCCTTAATATTTTTTTATCCCTGCCGGTATGATAGTCATTAGTGCTAATATTGAAAAATTTATAAAGAATCCTGGCAAGATCATTATAAAAATCTTCCTCACTAAAAAAAGAAAAATCCTTTGCGCATTCCTTGCATATATTTATTCTTTCTACACTTGCGCCCTGAATCTTTATTAAATGAATAGTAGCTTCATTGTTATAACAAAAATCACAATTCATATTT
>PEXF01000063.1 GCA_002779205.1 Candidatus Hydromicrobium americanum | reverse complement strand
ACCGGTTTATATTTTAAAGAAGGTTATAAGTTGCTGGATCATTTCTTTCTGTATTCTTCATAAGCTAATTGCAATAATAACTTATTTAAATTCAACCATAAAAAACATATTTTGTTGATTTTTTTTAATTTGAGTATTCCAAGCCATTCAATCGAATGTAGACTTTGCTAAACAATTATATCCACAATAAAATCTTCGATAATTAATTTCTATTACCTTAGAAGGTCCTAAGCTATCTATTATCTGTATTGTTGTAAATATGGGCATCATAGTATCTGTATTATGTATAAATTGGATAGTATTATCAATTTAAATCACGCTGAATTCCTAAAGGTAAAAATAGAATGTAGCCAAATATTAAAATTATCGGTATTTGCTCGAATTTTTTCGTATTTAATTTTTTATCATTTATTTGATTTACTATGTACCAAAAACGCCTATTAAAATAAATGTTTTCTTTTTCCACCAGATTAAGAAATTCTAACAGCCTTTGCTTATTAATAAATTACTATCTTATTAAGATAGGAGTCAATAAAATGAGTATTATCAATGTCATTGATCTACATAAAACATATGGTAGAGGAGACCTCAAAGTCAACCAAAATTTTAGAGAAATGGTCATGAAAATTCCATAGTCAAAATAAAAAAAATCATCTGCACTATAGCTAGGAATTTTTGTCATATAGGATAAGTAGATCTGGCCTCAGGTAGTAATTCAATTTCTTGTAGTAACTATTATCCGCCTTAGAGAAGTGAAGAGCTTGAAGTATCCCACTAACTTGGCTAAATAACACTTTATGCTCCTTAAGAAGTGCTTTTATTGCTATTCCAATGTAGAGATGAGTTTTGACTTTATGTAAAGTATTTACTTTACATAAGTAAATACTTTACATAATATCTTAAGTATGATATTCCCAAGAAACTAAAAAGTAAATAATTATTATGCAGAGAAAAAAGAAACAAAAACAGAATTCACAAGTTCCTTCCGAGTCTACTACGATAGAATGGAAGCTATCTTTGTCTCAGATAAATGAAATAATAAACACTATCTCTGCTTTCTCCAACACCGAAGGTGGCAGAATTTTTATAGGAGTTTCTAAGACAGGCAAGATAGAGGGCATCCAAATAGGAAAAGGTACAATTGAGAATCTAACCAATAGCATCTCCCAACATACCGACCCAAAGGTTCATCCCAGAATCACTACAAAGAAAATAAAAGGTAAAGAGATAATAATCATTGATGTGAAAGAATCTGCTGATCACTTAGTCTTGGCCTTTGGTAGATCGTATAAAAGAGTGGGTAAATCTACGCTTAAAATGTCTAAGGATGAATATGAGAGGCTTATTTTAGAGAAACATAAAGAGAAATTACGGTTTGATACAGAAATTTGTAAGAAGTCCAACCTCAAGGATATAGATAAGGATAAACTAACGAGATTTTTAAGGGAGGCAAAGTCAGAAAGGGGCTTAGACATAGATGAGAAGACTCCGCTTAAAGAAATATTGATGAGATTAAAGTTGATACAAGCCAACAAACTAACTAATGCAGCAATTCTCTTATTTGGCAAGAATCCCCAAGAATTCTTTGACCAATCGGAGGCAAAATGTATAAGATTCAAAGGAATCGATGTTGTAGGAGAAATGATAGACCTAAAGCCTATCAGCGGAGACATTATCAGCCAAGTAAAAGAGATAGAGAAATTTATCTATGACCACATCTCTTTACATTCCTGGATTGAACCTGGTAAAATGCAGCGGCAAGAGAAATGGGAATATCCACCTAAGGCAATAAGGGAAGCACTGGCAAATGCCATTACACACCGCGACTACCGCTCTACCTCTAAAATTCAAGTGAGAATCTTTGACGATAGGATTGAGTTCTGGAATCCTGGCAGACTCCCTGAAGGTTGGACGGTAGAAACTTTAAAAAAGAAACATGAATCTAAGCCTTTCAATCCTTTATTTGCCAAAGCATTTTTCTGGATAAAATATATAGAAGAGGCAGGTACAGGAACAAATAAAATAATCCAATGGTGTAGAGAATGGGGTTTACCAGAGCCAGAATTTGAATACACAGGGACAAGTCTTGTAGTTACTTTCTGGAAACTTAGATTACAAGAAGAATATATTGAAGGTTTAGAACTTAATGAGCGACAAACGAAAGCCATAGAGTATATAAAAACTTATGGTAGTATTAATCGAAAAACATATTGTGAGATTTGTAATATTGAGAAAACAGTTGCCCATCAGGAGTTGTCAGATATAGTTAAGAAGAAGATAATCGAGATGGTGGGTAAAGGTAGAAGTGCTCATTATATATTCCCAACAAAATTATTTATAAAAGACTGGTACTATCACCTCTGTAAAGGTAAAATTCAGTCTTATGTGGCAAGAGAAAAGGAATCTTTGGAGAAGATAATAAAAGCTACAAAGACACTTCTAAAGAAAAAGCAGATTTCTAAATCAGATCTAAAAAAAATACTAATTGAAGTAGAAAAAGAAACTGTGGAGACCCCATTCTTCAAAAAGCAGCCATATTATACACAGCGTTACGATAGGCTTGATAAAATTAAGAAGACATTAAGTCTTAAATAGCTTTCTTTTTCCGGACGAAGCGGACAATTAGCGGACGATTAAAGCGGACAATTAGCGGACGATTTCGAGGGAGAAAGACAATGAAACAATGTGCTCACGCCTGGGCAGCTCTAAGAGCCTTAAAACTTCTTGATGATAGTAGAAAAGCACCAAAGTTAGTAGAGTTTTATTTCTTTTCCTTTAAACAAACCACTTATTAACTATTAGCCCATATGCTCACAGGTCTATTGTAATATAATAACATATAGACCAATAATTCTTTCTGTTTCTAACATAGTAAGCTGTGGTGATATGCTAAATATATATTTAGCATATCTTAAAATTATTTT
>PEXF01000057.1 GCA_002779205.1 Candidatus Hydromicrobium americanum | reverse complement strand
GGATTATCTATATAATAAATAACCCCATCAATAATTTCTCCCAGATTATGAGGCGGAATATTAGTGGCCATACCTACAGCAATACCAGAGGAGCCATTAACTAAAAGATTTGGAAATTTCGAAGGCAGTATGGATGGCTCTTTCAAAGAACTGTCAAAATTATCCACAAATTCTATAGTATCCTTATCAATATCCACCAGAAGTTCTTCAGAAATCGGAGAAAGCCTGGCTTCAGTATATCTCATAGCAGCCGCCCTATCACCATCAACAGAACCAAAATTTCCATGTCCATCTATTAAAACATAGCGCTGTGAAAAGTCCTGGGCCATACGCACCATGGTGTCATAAACTGCAGTATCACCATGAGGATGATATTTTCCGAGCACTTCTCCTACGATTCGGGCACACTTCTTGTAAGGCGTATTAGATTTCATTCCCATATCGTTCATGGCGTACAAAATTCTCCTGTGAACCGGCTTCAGACCATCTCTCACATCCGGTAGAGCCCTGCCAACAATTACACTCATGGCATAACTCAGGTAGGAATCCTGCATTTCCGATTCAATTTCAATATTTTTTACTTTACCCCGCAGTTCAAATACCATTTATTCCCCTAACTAAATATCTATATATCTATAAACGATACGCCTTTAGCGTTCTTTTCAATAAATTCTCTTCTTGGTTCTACTTTGTTTCCCATCAGAGTGGAAAAAACATCATCTGCAATCAATGCATCTTCAATTTCAACTTTTAAAAGTGTCCTTATTTCAGGATTCATAGTTGTCTCCCATAGCTGCTCCGGATCCATTTCTCCCAGTCCTTTGTACTGCTGGACATTTATTTTTTTATCTTCAAATTTCTTTTTAATATTCTCCAGCTCCTTATCACTATAAGCGTAAGAAACTTCTTTCCCATCTTTAATCTGGTAAAGAGGCGGCTGGGCTATATACACGTATCCAGCTTCAATTAATTCTGACATATACCTGTAAAGGAAAGTCAAAATTAGTGTTCTTATATGAGCGCCATCAACATCAGCATCCGTCATAATTATTACTTTATGGTATCTCGCATTTCCAATATCAAAATCCTCCCCAATTCCAGAGCCCATAGCAGTTATCATTGCCTGGATCTCTTCACTGCTTAATATCTTGTGCAGCCTTGCCTTTTCAACATTTAGAATCTTACCTTTAAGAGGCAGTATTGCCTGAAACCTTCTATCCCTGGCCTGCTTTGCGCTTCCTCCTGCAGAATCCCCCTCCACCAAAAACAACTCACAATATTTTGGATCATTTATAGAACAATCAGCGAGCTTACCCGGGAGTGAACTGCTTTCAAGCAGAGATTTCTTCCTGGTAAGATCCCTTGCTTTTCTTGCAGCAGTTCTTGCTCTTGAGGCTTCCATACACTTATTTACAATAGTCCTTCCTATAGCCGGATTCTCTCCCAGGAATTCAGAAAGTTTTGCATTTACTGTGGATTCAACAAAACCTTTGATCTCACTATTCCCCAGTTTGGTCTTTGTCTGCCCTTCAAATTGCGGGTCTTTCAACTTAACGCTGATGATTGCAGTAAGCCCTTCCCTGATATCTTCACCTGAAAGATTTTCCTCCTTTTCCTTCAGTATATTATTGCTGCGGGCATAGTCATTTATGGTCCTGGTAATAGCGCCCTTAAAACCACTCAGATGAGTTCCACCTTCTGTGGTATTTATATTGTTTGCAAATGAAAAAATACTTTCTGAATAACCATCAGTATACTGCATGACGATTTCTACTTCATGGTCATCAACTTTGTTTTTTATGTATATAACTTTTTTATGTAAAACATCTTTTTTCTCACATAAATATTTTACAAAATCAACTATTCCGCCTTCATATTGATATATTTCTTTCTTTTCAGATTCCCCTCTTACATCTACCAGAGTAATCTTTAAACCCTTATTCAGAAAAGCCATTTCTTTCATCCTGCTTGCCAGTATCTCGAATTTATAATCTATTTCTTCAAATATTTCTTTATCAGGATAAAAAGTAATTGCAGTACCATGAGCTGAAGTTTTTTCACCTTTTATAAGACCGGTAACCGGTTCCCCTCTTTTGTAATCCTGCCTATAAATATGCCCATCTCTTCTTACTTCTGCACTCAGCTTTTCAGAGAGAGCATTTACCACAGAAACTCCAACACCATGCAGCCCGCCTGAAACTTTATATCCTTCTCCACCAAATTTTGCACCAGCATGTAATTTGGTAAGAACTATTTCAACTGCAGTCTTGTTAAATTTCTCAACCTTCTTTACCGGTATTCCTCTACCATTATCCACTACAGTGACAGAATTATCCTTATTTAATACAACCAGTACATTATCACAAAATCCTGCCATGGCCTCGTCGATACTATTGTCTATCACCTCATAAATAAGATGGTGCAGACCTCTGGAGCCTGTAGAACCGATATACATACTGGGCCTTTTTCTAACTGCAGAAAGACCTTCTAAGACTGTTATATCTTTAGCGTCATAACTTGATTTTTTCAAAAAAATCTCCTCTAAACTTTAAAATTTCCTTTTTAAAATATGGATAAAGGGCAATAAGTAAGCATTAAAACCACCTTAATACCCATTACCCTTTCTGGTTTTAAATATAAATATTTTTTCAAAAATATCCTGCGATTTTATTAATTCCAGACTTTAAATATTATACCATATTTTAGGGTAAATTTGCCCAAAATAGGCTGAAGAATTTCAAAGATTTTGCCTGAATCTTATACTACTGACTACTTCTTCTCCAATAAAGGAATTTATCTTTTCGATCAATTGATTGGACATAAGACTTAGTTCATTTGTCCAGGTAGAAGTGGTAACAGATACATATAATACACTTCTGATTATTTTTTTAGGTTTTGCTTTTTTATTTATGTCAGCCCCAACAATTTCTTCCCAGCAGTTAAAGACATTGGATATATTTAACTTTTTCCTCATATTCAAATTTTCTATAACATCCCCGATTATACTTCCAATATCTTCAAATTCTTT
>PEXF01000127.1 GCA_002779205.1 Candidatus Hydromicrobium americanum | reverse complement strand
TTTTAGGTCATTACCATTATTATGGCATAAGCGGTAATTACAGTGAGTTAAAGAAGTTCTATAAACTTGCCGTAAAGTTAGCCTATAAGTGGATAAACAGACGAAGTCAGAAAAAGAGTTATAACTGGGTACAATACAGTAACTTTCTGAAGTACAATCCACTGCCCGAACCAAAGATATATCATTTAACATATGCCTTATCCTCGTAAGAGGGAATGTATTACTGAGGAGCCGTATGAGGGAAATCCTCAAGTACGGTGCTGAGAGGGGCATTAATAACTTAACGAAGGAGGTTAAAAAGATGTCTACTCAACATAAAGATTATAATGAATTATCCGAAAAGAGTATTAGTGAACTAAAAGATGCCCTTAAGAATTTGTCCGAAAAAAGTAGAGATGCTTTAAAATATGTTTCAAAAGATCTGTCCGATAAGAGTAAGTCAATTTTAAAAGATGCCCTTAAGAATTTATCCAATAAAAGCAAGGATATTTTTGATGACATATCCGAAAAAAGCAAGGATACTTTTGACAATTTATCCGAAAAAAGTAAAGTTATAACGAAAGACTTATCAGATAGGAGCAAGAAAGCCTTAAAGGATGCTCTTAAAAATTTATCTGAAAAAAGCAAAGAGGCTTCAAAAAATTTATCTGAAAAAAGCAAAAAGGCTTTAAAAGAGGCTTTGATAAATCTAGCTGAAAAAATTAAGTAAGATATACAGACATTGTTTTGGTTATTAAACTTTGATTAAGAATATAATGAATAATCACGCTCAGCACAAAAACAGCAGTACTGCAAACATCAGAATGGCGTTTTTTTTAAACCTCGGTTTTACTATTGTTGAAATAATAGGTGGACTCTGGACAAACAGTATTGCTATCATATCCGATGCACTGCATGATTTAGGGGACAGCCTATCGCTTGGGTTATCCTGGGTCCTGGAGAAATACTCAAGAAAGAAAAAGGATGAGAAATATTCATATGGATATAGAAGATACTCGTTACTGGCAGCATTAATAAATAGTCTTGTATTAATTCTGGGGTCGGCTTATATATTGACACAGGCAATACCGCGGATATTTAATCCCCAACAGCCCAATACAAAGGGAATGTTATTCTTTGCCATAGGAGGCATAGCGATAAATGGAATTGCAGTATTGAGGGTGAGCAGGGGAAGATCCTTAAATGAAAGAATCATAACCCTACACCTTCTTGAAGACGTTCTTGGATGGATGGCTGTTCTTGTTATAAGTATTATAATGATTTTTAAAGAAATCCCCATATTGGATCCTGTACTATCAATATTAATTACAATTTATATTTTGTATAACGTTGCTGTTAATCTTAAAAAGACATTTTCTATTTTTCTGCAAGCTGTTCCTGAAGGAATAAGTATTAAAGAAATTGAGGATAAAATTCTGAAAATTGGCAAGATTATTGAAATCCATCACACCCATATATGGTCTATAGACAGTCTAAACAATGTACTGACAACTCACATTGTTGTAAAAGATAATACAACTATAGATGAAATAATTGATATAAAAAGAAAAGTTAAAGAAATTGTAAGATCTTTAAATTTAGAGCATTCCACAATAGAAGTTGAATGTGAGAGTGAGTTTTGCAAATTAAGGGATAGGGAATGCTTTTAATTATTACTTTTGTCATATCATTCTTTGATTAAATTAATATTGTTCGATATTTAAAAGATTTCTTGATATCACAAAAAGAAGATCTCCTGTTCTTTCAAGATGTAAAATAATATCTGCAAAAACAACTCCTGAAAGCGGCATACATTCACCATTCTGGAGTCTTTTTAGGTGGTTTGTCCTTATTTCTTTTACCATTAAATCTATTTCAGATTCAATTTTTTCGCACTGTTTGAGCTTGTCTAAATTGTTATTTTCCATACCTAATATTAAGATATTAAACAGATGGTTGACTTTATCATGTGCCGTTTCTAGTTCCTGAAAAGCAATTTTACTAAAAGTCATATTATTCTCTTCTTTTACAAGCATTAAATAGAGTATGCTCTCAGCATGGTCACCGGCTCTTTCTGCGTCATAGGCTATATGATATAAATTGGTTAGCATATTGGATAGTCTTAAACCCAATGATTTTTGAGATACTTTAGTCAGGTATCTTATTATGTCTTCTGTAATGCTGTCTACGGCAGATTCCCTGTCAAGTACCTTTTTTTCAATAACAGTATCTTTTTTATGCAGTCTTTCAAATGAAAGATTTAACATGGTATGAGTTATTTTGGTTACTCGGAGTAACTCTTTTTTTGCTTGCTCTAATGAAAGAGATGGGGTACCAATTAGTCTGCTGTCCAGATATAACGCATTTTTATTCACTATTATGTCTTTACCTGGAATAAGTTTTATAACTACTTTTTCAAATAATCCAATCATTGGGAACAGGATTATGGTAGTAACTACATTGAAAATAGTATGAATATTCGCAATCTGGTGAGGAACACTTTTTCCGGTTAAACTTGCAATCAAAGGCTCAATCCTAAATCCATATAATAGAATAACAAATATTATAGTTCCAAAGATATTAAATAGTAGATGGGAAAAGGCGGTTCTTTTAGCGGTAACCGTTGTGCCGATACTTGATATCAGAGCAGTTGAACAGGTGCCGATATTATCTCCTATAAGGATTGGAATAGCAGCTCCTATGGGTATTAGTCCTTGAGAAGCAAGAGCTATAAGAAGACCAATTGTGGCTGAACTGCTCTGCAGGAGTGAAGTCAAGCCCAACCCAGCCATTATTCCGTAGAAAGGATTTCTGCTGAAAGTAAGAAGGAAGTTTTTAAAGATTTCATTATCTCTAAGGGGCTCCAGTGCTCCTTTCATTACTGTCATTCCAAGGAATAGAAGTCCAAGTCCGATTATGGTCATTCCAATATTTTTATTTCTCCTTCTCCTGCTTAAAAAATTCATTAAGAATCCTATGATTATCAAAGGATAAGCCAGTATGTCTATTTTAAAAGATACTATCTGGGCAGTTACTGTGGTGCCGATATTTGCACCTATTATTATTCCTATGGCCTGCCTTAAGGTTATAAGACCGGCATTTACAAAACCAACAGTCATTACTGATGTCGCGCTGCTGCTCTGGATAATCGATGTAGTAAAAAGGCCTACTAGTACCGTAGACCAGGATTTTTTTGTCAGGGTATTTATTACTGTTTTTAATTTATTGGATGTGATTTTCTGGAGACTATCACTGAGTCTAGTGATACCGAAGATAAAAAGGGCCAGCCCACCAATTACTTCTATAACTAATTTAAAATACATAAATTAAGGTAAATTTGAATTTATAATGGTCAACAGTGATTATAATAAAATAAAGTGAATTATTAAATAAAAAAATTTAAATTAAATCACTTCTAAAATAAATTTGAAGCCTTGTGATGTTTAGGATAAAAAATTCGCCAGTTTTTGGAGCATTTATATATATAACTAGCTTTAGCGTTTACTCTGAAATGACTTTATTTTCAAGTTTTCCAATATTTTCAATCTCACAGATTACCACATCTCCGGACTTTAACAGTTTTTTCTTTTTCATAAATATCCCCACTCCTGCAGGAGTTCCGGTTGATATAAGGTCTCCTGCCTCTAAGGTAATAGACCTGGAGATGTAAGATATAAGCGGGTAAACCCCGAATATCATATCCGATGTATTTCCATTCTGTCTTAGCTCGCCATTCACATAAGATTTAAGGTTCAGGTTCTGGGGGTCAGGTATTTTATCCTTGCTGGCTATAACCGGTCCAATGGGCCCGAAAGTATCAAAACTCTTTGCCCGGTACCATTGATGCTCGTTTTTCTGGATATCCCTGGCAGTAACATCATTCATTATTGTATAACCATAAATATAATCAGATACCTTATCCTCAGGGATATCTTTCATCTTTCTGCCTATCACAACTGCAAGCTCTACCTCATAATCAAGTTCTTCAACTTCCCGGGGATATATGATATTTTCCTCATTCTTTATAACGCAGCTCCTTGCCTTTGCAAAAAGCACAGGTTTTTTTGGGAACCGCCCGTCCTGCTCTTCAATATGGGATTTGTAATTCATTCCAACGCATACTATTTTGCCGGGAATATAGGTATTGATATCTGGCTTAAAATGCATTCTTTCTCCCTGATATGTAATTAAATTCTAATTAGTACTTTATTCTAATTATTTTATGATTTTTTAGAAAGACTTTATGTAAATTTATTTGAAAATATGCATCTTATATCCATAAGAGAAAAGATATATAATATTTTTGAAGTATTTGAAGTTTTTTAACAATGAATATATCGATTTATTTCGGCTACCTTGCTTTAGATTAATTGAAGTTTTTAACCATTATAAATAGAACTGATTAAGATATTTACTTGATTGTAAAGTAAGTTTTGTATTATTATAATGTGCTGTTAAATATTGCAGATGATATTATGCCGATTGAAGGTGATAGATATTGCGTTTTGTAGATTATAAATGTAAGGACTGCGGGAGTATTTCAGAGATAGTAATAAGGGGAGAGAACGGCTGCCAGATTAAGTGTGAGAAATGTGGAAGCAAAAATATGGTAAAGATATTTGCTCCTGTAGGTTTTAAAAGCTCCTCTGGCGATGGCAGTAATTCAGGAGGTTCACCGTCCTGCAGCAGCTGTTCAGGCGGAAGCTGCGCTACCTGCCCTGGTGGTAATTAATAAGCTGACTGATAAAGGCAGGTTGGAATACAAGGTACTTAAAATAATCGCAAGGATTACAGCTAATCCAGGCTACTAGTATATTTAAAAAGATTTATAATGAGGTATTCCCCGGGGAAGAAAAAAAGGAAGAGGAAAGAAGTATTAGAAGCTAAAAGATGGGAATAGAGATATAAATGAATGACATAAATGCAAACAATATTATAGAAGTGAAAAATCTGGTAAAGGAATTTAAGGGACTAAGGGCAGTTGATGATATTACTTTTTCGGTAAAAGAAAATGAAATATTTGGATTTTTAGGCCCCAATGGTGCAGGTAAGACAACAACTATAAATATAATATGTACACTTCTATCGAAGACATCCGGGGAGGTTACCTTAGGGGGGTATAATGTAGCCAGGGAAAGAAATAAAATAAGAAATTGTATTGGAATGGTATTTCAGGACCCAAGCCTTGATGACAGATTGACAGCACTTGAGAATTTATACTTTCATGGTCTTCTTTACAATATCCCCCGTAGTGCTTTGAAAGAAAGATCAGAAGAAGTACTTAAAATGGTAAACCTTTCCAGCCGGAAAAATAATCTGGTTATGACTTATTCAGGTGGGATGAAAAGGAGGCTTGAGATTGCGAGGGGGCTGCTGCATTATCCAAAAATCTTATTTTTAGATGAGCCCACTTTAGGTCTGGACCCGCAAACCAGAAATAAAATATGGGATTACATTATTAAATTGAAAAAGAGTAAAAATATTACAATCTTTTTAACCTCACATTATATGGAAGAGACAGAAATATGTGACCGGATAGCTATTATAGATGAGGGAAAAATTATTGCGCTCGATACGCCGGATAATCTTAAAAATACCATTGGAGGGGATATTATCACGATATTGTCTGAGGAAAATGTCAAATTGAAAAAATATATTAAAGAAATTACCGGCAGTGATGTCCATGATGCAAAAGAGGGTGAGATTAGATTTGAAATTAAGGATAGCTCTAGCTTTATCCCAAAATTTATTAAAAATAGTCCTGTAAAAATTTTATCCATTAGCGCCAGAAAGCCAACTTTAAATGACGTTTTTCTGGATCTTACTGGCAGGGAAATAAGAGAGGAAAATGCCAGTGCCAGGGATAATTTAAGAATGCGAATGAGGGGGAGAATGAGACATTGAAAAAGGAATTAATCGGCGTATACACAATATGGCTAAGAGATATTAAAAGATATTTTAGAGACAGGCCAAGAATAATTGCTTCTTTTGCCCAGCCAATCCTTTTTTTATTTGTTCTCGGAACCGGAATTGCGAGCTCCTTTAGTACCTTTGGGGGCGGAAGTGGCGGAGATTTTCTGAACTTTATGTTTCCGGGCATCGTGGGCATGACTGTTCTATTTACTTCTTTCTTTAGCGCTATGTCAATTGTCTGGGATAGAGAATTCGGGTTTTTAAGAGAGGTTTTAGTCACGCCCATTTCCAGGACTTCTATCGTTGTTGGGAAACTGCTTGGCGGTTCCACCATAGCTATGATCCAGGGAGCTATTATACTGCTGTTCAGCCCCCTGCTTAAAATTCCTATTACTTTTGTAATATTTTTTAAAATAATAGGTATAATGTTCCTGGTCGCTATGACTATTGCCACTCTTGGAATTGTCCTTGCCTCGGTAATAAAATCAATGCAGGCCTTTCAGGTAATAACCAATTTTTTACTAATGCCCATGTTTTTCCTTTCAGGTGCTCTATTTCCATTAAATAACACGGTGAAATGGATGAATGTAGTTGCCAAAATTAATCCCCTTTCTTATGGAATTGATGCAATGAGGTTTGCAATGTTAAACAACCCGGCTTTTCAACTGTATCCATTGTGGCTGGATATTGTGGTATTGGCATCCGTAACTGTAGTAATGAGCATACTCGGGTCTTTCTTATTCGGCAGGCAGGATTAAAAATAAGCTTGCTATTCTTTTTTATAAGATAATATTAACTTCATTTAAAATTTTAGATGCTCTTGATTGGCTTACCGAGATTAATTCAGCTAGACTACCCACCTTGTAACTACCCAGTTCTTTTGCCAGTATAATATCGGAATCAAATAATATATCCCTTTGTTTTTCAGTAATTGTGGAGAGAATGCTTATGGGATAAAGTTTCTTTGTTTCGATGAAGTATTGCAGGTTTTTTATCTTCGGGCAGTACCATGCTAAAACTTTTAAACCAACACAACCGGCATATTTCAAGGCATCTGATGTGCACCTGGTATTGGTAACCAGCCAGGCTTCAAAACGGATATTATTGTTATTATCTTTTTCCCTGTAAGCTTTTTCTATATCCAGAAATCTGCTGTGAATATAAAGGGCGGTTTTTATGTCGGATTTTATTCCCGGTGAATTATGGTACTTGCACTCTATCAGACAAATCTGGTTTTCTTTTTTTGCAACGACATCAACTTCATGATCAACACAATAACCATTTAAAATTTGCCCTACCTCAGTAATAAAACCATATTCTCTTAAAATCTTTGCTATGTATTTTTCAAATACAAATCCTTCCGGTCCCATATCCATGATGGCTCTTTTTAATGAATACTTGAGAGCTACTCCTGGTTCCAGCGCTTTCAGATGACTCAGAGCCCTGTGATAGATTTCATCGGTGCTCATATTATCTTTTACTTTTTTATTTATTGTTTTAGTGGCTGCTGTGGCAATTTCAGGGGAAGCTCCGGCTTTTATAAAAGAGGAGCTTATTTTTTCCTCATCGTACTGTTCTTTTTTACCGTCAGCTTTTATAATATATTTTTCCATAAGTCTTTATAATTATACTTTTTAAAGTTACATTATAACATTTTTTTAAAGTAGATTACCGCAGTCTTAAATAAAAGGAAGCATCTATTATTCCATGATAAATAATTACATATCTAGTTACTTTACATGCCTGCTTTAAAATAATAATATTAATGCCTGTAAATAATATCAACCACTATACCTGGAGAAAATTATGCTTTCTGTAAAAGAAGCTCAAAATAAAGTGCTTGAATGCAGTATAAGAATTAAAGCTGTAAAAGTTCCTTTACTTGATAGCCTGAGCCTGATACTGGCAGAAGATGTAATCTCAAAGGATGATATACCGGTCTATAATAATTCTGCTATGGATGGATATGCAGTAAGAACAGAAGACGTAAAAGGAGCAGATAGGAGCTACCCTGTAAGATTAATATTGCTGGCTGAGGATATACCTGCTGGTAAAGTGCCAACTGTAAAGGTTAATCCTGGTTATTGCATACCCATTATGACCGGTTCCCCTATTCCAGAAAATTGTAATGCTGTGGTGATGAAAGAGGATACAGAAAAGGATGGAGAGAGTATCCTGGTTTTTAAGGAATGTGCGGAGGGAGAAAATATAAGATACAGAGGGGAAGATATAAAAAACGGAGATAAAGTCTTAAGGAAAGGGAAAAAGATTTTTCCTGCAGATATAGGAGTTATGGCTTCATTGGGTGAGAGCGAAGTGCTTGTTTACCATCCTCCTGTAGTAGGAATAATATCAACTGGAGATGAACTTCTGGAGATAGATAAGGAATTAGATATAGGTAAAGTGAGGGATAGCAACAGTTATTCTTTATCTGCTCAATTGAAGGAAATAGGCATAGAGTATATCAGGTATGGTATAGCTAAAGATGAGAAAAAAATCTTAGAGAAAAAGATACTGGAGGCTTTATCGGAGTGTGACATTCTATTATTAAGTGGAGGGGTTTCTGTAGGTGATTATGATTTTGTAAAGGAAATCCTGATTGGTATTGGAGCAGAGTTGATATTCTGGAGGGTAAACCAGAAACCAGGAAAACCACTGGTTTTCCTGAAATATAAGGATGGATTTATATTCGGATTGCCGGGAAATCCTGTATCGGTTATGGTCTGTTTTGAAATGTATGTAAGACCATTGATCAAGAAGATAATTGGAGATGATAATCTGTTCAGACCTTCAGTAAGAGCCAGAGCTTATCATGATTTTAAGAATAAAAGAGGCAGAACTAATTTTGTCAGGGTGATGCTTGAGAAAAAAGATAATGAGTATTTTTTCAAATCTACAGGTATGCAGGGATCAGGCATATTAACCTCTATGGCAAAAGCTGATGGTATTGCAGTTTTTCCAGAAGATGCCGGGGATATAAAGAAAGATAGTGAAATTGAAGTTTTTTGCTTGAAGAGTAGATAAGATCAAAAGGAAATCGACCAATAATTAAAACATAGGAAAGAATGAGATAAAAGTGAATAAATTTAGATTTTTAAATGTTACTTCAATTCTTATATTATCCACGTTTATAATTACTACTTCTGTTTTTGCATTTTCATGTAAAGACAAAGTGAAAAATACTGAAATTATTCTGGCAACCACTACCAGCACTTACGACAGCGGCCTTCTGGATGAGTTGATTCCTGCCTTCGAGGAGGAAACCACCTATAAAGTAAAACCCATAGCGGTGGGAACTGGAGAAGCTATTGCTATGGGGGAAAAAGGAGAAGCGGATATCATACTAGTACATTCAAGAGCGGCAGAAGATAAGTTTGTCGAAGAAGGTTATGGAATAAACAGAAGGGATGTAATGCATAATGACTTTGTTATAATAGGTCCGGAAGATGACCCAGCAAATATTAAAGGACTTACACCGGTAGATGCTTATAATGCTATTTCCGAAGCCGGAGCTTTATTTGTTTCGAGAGGTGATGATTCCGGTACCAATAAAAAGGAAATAGAAATCTGGGAAGAAACCGGGACTACCCCCCAGGGTGACTGGTATATAGAAAGTGGTCAGGGAATGGGAGAAACACTGAGGATCGCTGATGAAAAACAGGCTTACACTATGACTGATAGGGGAACTTATCTGGCGCTGCAGAATAATCTAAGCCTGATTGTTTTAGTGGAGGGGGACGAGATACTCTTCAATCCTTATAGAGTGATTCCTGTAAATCCGGAAAAACATAAGGATATTGATATAAATTATGAAGGAGCTCAAGCTTTTGTGGAATTTATAACCGGAGAAAAGGGACAGGCTATTATCAAAGAATTTGGTGTAGAAGAATATGGTCATCCGTTATTTTATCCTGATGTGATTAAGTAATTATGGAAATTATCTGGCAGGGAATAAAACAAGCAATAATTTTAATTTTTACCGGGAACAGGGAAGTATATGAGATTTTATTTCTAACTCTGAGAGTTTCTGGAAGTGCGGTATTTTTTTCTATACTTCTGGGAATACCTGTAGGGGTTCTTGTGGGATTAAATAAATTCCCGTTAAAAAAGTTTATTATTGCAGTAATAAATACTGGAATGGGGCTTCCACCGGTAGCTGCCGGCCTAATAGTTACATTGTTTATCTGGAGAAGTGGAATGCTTGGATTTTTAAAATTAATGTATACTCCCACTGCCATGGTGATAGCCCAGGTGCTTATTGCCTCACCCATAATTGCAGGTATAACTCTGGCAGCTGTACAGCAGATTGACCCCAAATTAAGACAACAGGTTTTGTCTTTAGGAGCAAATAGATTTCAGGTCTACTGGATTTTAATAAGGGAAGCCAGGCTGCCTGCCCTGGCAGCAGTTATGGCTGGTTTTGGAGGAATAATATCAGAAGTAGGAGCAGTGATTATGGTAGGGGGGAATATTAAGGGAGAGACCAGGGTTCTTACCACTGCTACAGTTCAGATGGTCAGAATGGGTAATTTTGATATGGCAATTGCTCTTGTGGTAATACTGCTTGCTATTACATTTGGGGTAAATTTTCTACTCACTTTGGTACAGCAGAAGGAAGGTATTGGATGGATAAGAAGATTCTAGAGATTTCAGACCTTAAAAAGAAATATAACAGTAAATTTTGTCTGGATGTTAATAACCTGTATGCAGAAAAGGGAAAAATATTAACTATAATTGGACCTAACGGCTCAGGTAAATCTACTCTGATAAGGCTCATTAACCTTCTGGAGAGACCCGATGAAGGGAAAATATATTTTAATAGTCATGAAATAACAAATGGAGAAGTCAGTCAAACAGAAGTAAGAAAAAAAATGGCTGTAGTATTCCAGGAGCCTCTACTCTTTAATACATCGGTTTACACCAATATAATAATGGGACTGAGGATTAGAAAAATAAAATTATCAGGAATAAAAGACAGGATTGATTACTTTACTGGCAAATTAAAAATCACAGATTTACTCAACAGGAGCACTAAAAATCTTTCCGGAGGTGAAAAGCAGAGAGTATCCCTTGCCAGAGCATTGGTCCTTGATCCTGAACTGCTGCTGCTGGATGAACCTCTGGCAAATATTGACCAGAGTTCCAGGGAAAGTTTGCGCGAGGATCTCTTTGGGGTATTAAGGGGTTATGGAAAATCTGTTGTATACGTTACACATGATCGGAATGAAGCAATGATGCTTGCAGATAATATTGCAGTTATGGATAGGGGGAAAATATTGCAGTTTGCCGGAAAGGAAGAGATATTCAGAAAACCTGTAAATGAGTTTATAGCCAGATTTGTAGGAGTCGAAACGCTGGTGGATGGAGTTATTCTTGAGAGAAAAGGAAATGTCTGCAAAGTTGGAGTGACTGCAAGAAAGAGTAATATTGAAGTATCTGTGGTCAGCCAGGAAAGAAGGGGTACTAGAGTTACACTGGCAATAAGGCCGGAAGATGTAATCTTATATAGCACTGAAATATCATCTAAAGAATCTTCTGCCATGAATCTGTTCAAGGGGAAAATTACTGAAATAAGGGATATTGGAATATTTAAAAGAATTGAAATTGATTGCGGTTTCCCATTGAGCTCCTTTGTAACCCAAAATTCCGTTAATAGATTGAAACTGGCTTTGGGTAAAGAAATTACAGCAGCAGTGAAAGCAAGTTCAATACATATGTTTAAGAGGTGAGATAAAGATTTAATGGGTAATTTTTATTAAATAGAATATTTTTGGCTATAAATAGACTTATGAAAGAAGAATTAATAGATAATTATAATAGAAAAATTGATTACCTGAGGTTGTCAGTTACCGACCGCTGTAATTTAAGATGCACATA
>PEXF01000060.1:11903-15259 GCA_002779205.1 Candidatus Hydromicrobium americanum | reverse complement strand
AGCACCATAAACTAAAGCATCAGGATTAATATCAAGACCAAGATGAGTAGCTTTTTTTATAACAGAGTTTTTGTCTAAAGGTTCAAAAGGAATAACTCCAAGGGTTTTAACATCCTGTCCAAAGAAAATTCTTCTCATGGTACTATTTCCTACAACTACAACGTCATAAATATTTTCTTTAACTTCCCCACTCTTGATTCCCAGTTCTTTTTCTAATTCAGATAAACTTTCATTTACTCCCTCAACAACCGCATTCTGTAGCTCAGCCAAACCATTTTCATTATTCATGGTATAGCCAATTCTTGAAATAACATCATTACCGTAAGCAATTTGTGGATTTTTGCAAGCTACTGGATTTCCAATATTTTCTCCTGTTTCTAAATTAATGACCTGCATTACTATGGTAGTGGTACCAACATCTATAGCTAATCCATAAATTTTCCCCTTATAGGAACCCAATTCCTGACCTTCATTGTAGAAAACCTTATTTTTCTTTTTAAAAACACATGGATTTAATTTAATATCTCTTTTTATCGTATCAGTTAGTATAGTATATCTACCAAAATTAGAAATAAATACTATGATACCTTTTTTATCATCAGTTACTTTAGCTTGACAGGCAAGTCTTTGACCTTTCTTAAGCTTACCTTGTTTTAAAAATTTCTTCTCAGAATCGGTTAAATCATTTAAATATTCAGAACCCTCTTCTACTCTTACCATATCCATTCCACATATACCTTTACCACCACATTCAGAATCTATCTCAACCCCACTTATTTTCCTCATATGTTCTAATATACTTTTGCCAACAATAAGATATATTCCTTCTTTTCTACCTCTCGCGTATTGAGGAAAATACATTTTTGCCATTATTTATCCTTCCTTAAAACATACTTAAAATATATTTATCCACTTTATTTACTAACTTAATGAACAAGTTCCAGTGGGACAAGAACTATCAGACCCACCATCTTTATTAGATGATGACCCAACACCAAAGGAAGAAAAGCTTTTCTGGATATTTTTGCTGCCGCACTTTTTACAAATTAGCTCATCATCTTTTCCACCGATTCTAATAAATAAATCAAATTTTTCCCCACAATCTTTACAAACATAACTGTAAATTGGCATATTTGCACCTCCCTTTTTTAATTTATTGGCATTTATTTCTTCGAGATTCGCCTTTTAATTTTTTTAAAATATTAAGTAAATTAGTCATTAACTTTAATACCCGAAAATAAAAATTTTTTTAACTTTTTTTACTAATATAATAGTTTGAAAATCCAGGACGATATATATTTGCAAAAAATGTGTTCATGCTTTAGAGGTCTATGATAAAATTAACTTCTATTTCCTCCTTAAATCTCAAATGTCTGCCCTGTTTTTATAAAAATGAAATCATCTTTATATATTTCTCTGAAAATCATCTGTGCGTCATACCCTGTACAATGAGTAGGGCCGACTTTCTCTATTCCCATTTCCTTAAGCTTTTCTGCTATAAATTTTACTTCCTGTTTATTTTTATCAATTAGATGAAATCCGCCGAATACCAGATAAATTTTCATATTGGGGAAATCTTTTTTGACCTGTCCCACAATTTTTATAATTCCGGGATGAGAACATCCAGTAACTATTGTAAGCCCTTTCTCTGTTCTTACAATCAAAGCCTGTTCAGGCATATATTCTCCTTTATACTCGCCAGTGATCTCACCTGTGACAAAAATATTCTCTACAATTTCAGTAACTCTTTCTGTTTCTATAAGTTTACCCTTTAACCTTTCAACTTTTCTCTTAAAACTTAAACTGAAATTAGGACATGCATAAACTTTAAGTTCTTCTCTATTCTCTAAAAGCTCCCAGAGCCCTCCTGTGTGATCCCAGTGGTCGTGGGAGATTACCACCGCCATTATTTTATCAATATTTACTTTTAAGTTCCCCATATTCTCTAAAAGCCATCGGCCGTTTTCTCCCGTATCAAAAAGTACTACTTCATCAATTAAGAAAGATACCCCCCATCCTATACGGAGATCTTTAGCCATTGTATCCTTATCAAAAAGAATCTGTACTTTCATTTTTTATTCTTTCAACAAATTCTTTTTCCAGATCTGATTTAACAGTCTCTTAATTGTAATGTTCATTATCTTTTACAGGCTCCATCATCCGAACAGGGTGGATTATCACACCTTTCAGTTCTTCCACAGCAGGTTCTGCCAGAAAAGCTGCTATTCCTGTAATCCGTTTTGTAGAAACCTTTTCCTTTGAGAATAACTCCCATACCGGTACCGATTATTCTCCTCAATTCCTTACCGCATTGGGGGCATTCTTTAATAGGAGCATCATTAATATTTTGAAATTTCTCAATTTTATATCCGCAACTTTCGCAGATATATTCATATGTCGGCATAATCACCTCTACGCTTTATCTATCTTTTTACCTTCATTCTTTTAAGTTAATTTGCTCTTTCTCTAATTCTTCCTGTAGTAGTTCCCATATATTGCGCAGGGTTTTTGTAACCTGATTATCTGAATATTCTATTATTGTTTTCCCCTCTACAACAGACTCCACCACAGCTTTATCAAAAACTATCTTACCAAGGATTTGAGTATTTTTATCTTTGAACCAGTGCTCTATTTTCTCAGTCATATCACAATTCAAATCGTACTTATTTATTATTACCTTTGCCGGAACATTGAAGTATTTGGTAACATCAATTACCCTCTCAGCATCATGTAATCCTGATAGGGTTGGTTCAGTTACTATTACGGCACAATCCACGCCCGTAATAGAAGCAATTACCGGACACCCTATACCCGGTGAACCGTCTATAATAACCCACCTGTAATTTTTCTCTTCAGCAATCTCTTTTGCTTTTTGTCTGACCAGAGAAACCAGTTTCCCTGAATTTTCCTCGGCAATATCCAATTTGGCGTGAACCAATGGGCCAAATCTTGTTTCGGATATGAACCATTTACCGGAAGTATTTGCTTTCATCTCTATGGCCTTTTGGGGACAGGCAAAACTGCAAAATCCACAACCCTCACAGGAAATAGGATCGATAGTAAAATCTTCTCTTACAGCTTCAAACCTGCATACTGTTTTACAGACGCCACAATCTTCACAGCGTTCCTTGTGCGTGAAAGCTGTAACACCGCTCCTGAAAACATGCAATTCCTTTATTTCAGGATCAAGTAATAAATGTAAATCTGCTGCATCCACATCACAATCAGCCATAACCTTATCTCTTGCTAGCGCAGCAAATGCACCGGCAATAACTGTTTTTCCTGTGCCGCCCTTTCCACTTATAATAACAATCTGTTTCATTTTTATTACCCTTGATTTTATTTTATCCCTGGCT
>PEXF01000060.1:0-11889 GCA_002779205.1 Candidatus Hydromicrobium americanum | reverse complement strand
CCCTTGATTTTATTTTATCCCTGGCTAATTTTTACCCTGTTTTATCTTTGTAAATAATCTCTGGAACTTTTCTCTATATTCCGGTAGTACTTCAACAATAGAATCACCTCGAGAGTAAATCTCTGCTATTTTTTTACTAAAAGGTATTCTCATCAGTATGGGAATATGCTCGCTGGTACAATATTCATCTATTTTTTTATTACCCAAATCAGAACGGTTAATTATAACACCAAATGGAATCCCCAGTTTTCGCACTACTTCTACAGCCAAAGATAAGTCATTTAACCCAAATGGTGTGGGCTCAGTTACAAGAATGACAAAATCAGTATCTTTTATTGCTGTAATCACCGGACAGGAAGTCCCGGGAGGCACATCAATAATTACAGTCTTTTTTTTATTAATATACTTTTTAACAGCCCTTATAATCGGTGGTGCCGTCATCTTGCCTATGTTAAGTTTCCCATGAATAAATTGGATCTCACCCTTTCTTCCAATCTCAACAACACCTATCTCCTCATTTTCCTCTTTTATGGCGTCATGTGGGCAAAAGTAAGCACAGGAACCACAACCATGGCATAATTCAGGAAAGATAAGTACCTCTTTATTAATAACTGCAATTGCATTATATGCACAAACCTCCTGGCAGTAGCCACACCCATCACATTTCGTTTGGTCTACCTGGGGAATGGGGATAAAAACAGTATTCTTATTCTTAAAAATCGGTTTTATAAAAATATGGCAGTTAGGCTCTTCAACATCACAATCCAGCAGCTGCACATTATTTAAGGATAAAGCCAAATTAACTGCCACTGTTGTCTTACCGGTCCCACCTTTTCCACTGGCAACTGATATTATCAACTTTCCACTCTCTTCCTGTTATTACTACCGCCCCATCCCAAAATGCGAACCCACATCAGGGCCGATAGTCTGTTTATATTCCCCTTTCTTAAATTTCTCTATGGCATCCTTTATATTGCCAGTGGCTCCCGAATATATCTTTATGGATGCTGCAGATAAAACTCTAAACGCATTAGGTCCAACATTCCCTGTAATCAATGCTTCTACCTTCATATCAGAAATGTTCTGCGCTGCCTGAATACCAGCACCCCCACCTGCCAGGCTGCTTTTATTTTCAATAGCTTTAAAGCTTCCGCTTTCAGTGTCATAAATAATATAATATGGACATCTCCCAAATCTTGGATCCACGTTTGACTGAAGATTAGTCCCGCTGGAAGTAATAGCAACTTTCATTTTATCTCCCTCTTACAATTAGTTAATAAAAAATTAAAAAACTATTTAAATGTTACCAATCTCTTACTACATTTAGGGCACTTTATCTTACTTAATTTATATTCCTGTTTTTCTTCTTTTAAGTCTTCCCTTTTGATATGGTAATGGTAATTACCTTTAAGGCACTTTTTCCTTATTATATTTTTATCCGGAATGTAGTTACCACCCTCAAACTTTATCGCCTTACCTTCAATAATTGCAGTAATAACTTTTTTTCTGGCAGACTTTAGAAGCCTTTGAAAAGTGGATCTTGATATACCCATCTCCCTGGCAGCACCAATCTGATCCAGGTCTTGCCTGTCTTTTAGATTAAAGGCCTCAATTTCTTCCAGTGTCAATATTAATTCATCAAGCTTATCAAGTGAAACACCATGTGGCTTGTAATACACAAATAAAGGTATGGTATTTACTATCTTATCCAGTATAGGTCTGGCTGACATTTTAACCTCTCACCATCTTAGTTCCACATTTGGGGCAACTCATTTCATAGCAGGGTACTCCCAGTTTATGGTCAACTTTAGCGCCACAACTGGGACATACACATTCTCCGCCTGGGCCCATGCTCTGACCCCCCATTCTACCTCTTCCGCCTCCACCGTGGCCTAGTCCTCTTCCGGTTCCAGGTCCCTGACCTGTAGGTCCAGTTCCGTCTCCTCTTGGCATAATTATCACTCCTTTCCATACAATTAAAAAACTTTATTAAAATATTATAAAATCAATAATAACTAGTCATGATCGCACTCGGTTTTTTCAATACCATATCCTTTACCCAGGCCTGGCTGACAAATACTTTCTCCCCCTTCTAAGGAACCATCAATTATTTTTCCTATAATCTCTTCAACATCCCCTTCGACGCCAAGAACAGCTTCAATACCTGTCTGGCTGAAAAGTTCTTTAGCTCTCATTCCCATCCCTCCAGCTACTATACAGCCGACTCCAATTTCATTCAGATACTGAGGCAGGTAACCAGGGTGGTGGCCGGGATTTTCTATAACTTTCTTATCTATTAATTTATTATTTTCAATCTCTACAATGGTAAATTGCGGACATCTCCCGAAATGAGGTGAGACTTTATTTCCGTCTGTTGAAATGGCAATCTTCATGCTTTTAACTCCTTTGGTTTAAAATAATATTTCATATTCTCATTAATACTATACTTTATTTCACCTTCACCTAGCAATTTATCAATAATTTTAATTACTTCATTCAGATTAAGACTCAGTGAAGAGGCTATATCATTTATGCTAACCGGCCTTCTTTTAAGTAATTCAATTATTTCTTCTTCAATCTTTACTAGCTCTCTGTTATATTTTTTATAGATAACCTTTTCTATTATCTGAGCCTTACTTCCCAGAATATCTTTTATTTTTTCTAATCTTCCCCGGTCAGGTAACTTCAGATAGTTTTCACCTGAATATCTAATTGCTGTATTTAAATGAATCTTTTTAATACCTTCTCCTAAATCTTCTATTATATGTTTAAACATATATGCTGAATCCAGGTCATCATTTATACCTTCAAGGATCATTATCTCCAGCCATATATCTCCACTAAAATCATCTAGCAGCTTTTTTAAACCCAATATATTCCTATTAAAACTAACTTCCTTGCAGGGACGGTTTATTTTCCCCAGTAACCTGTTATCAGGCGCATCCAGGGAAACCTTTATCAGATCCGCCCTCTTTATATCATCTACAACACCATCAAACCCAAGGGTCCCTCCGCTGGTAAGCACCAACACAGGAATATCAGAATTCTTTTTTATGATGTCAATAAGTTTACCAATATCACTATTTAAGGTTGGTTCACCTGAACCTGAAAAAGTAATATAGTCAAGATAGGAACAATTTTTTATCCTTTTTTTAAGTTCGGTTTCAAAATCTTTAAAATCAATATCCACATACTTTTTTCTCTCTACAGTCTTATTTGTAGTACTTCCAAGCTGGCAGTATACACAGTCATATACACATACCTTAAGGTAAACTAAATCAATCCCCAGAGAATAACCAAACCTTCTTGATAATACCGGTCCGTAAAACAAAAAGTCCTCCTCTATCTTAACCTGTTATTCTCAAATAAAAAATTAACATAAACCTATAATTTTATTAGATATATGGTTGAATGCTTCACTAACAGGTGTACCATTCTTGTAATTTTCTAAATACAACTTTCCTTCGTCACTTAAACTCATAACCTGCTGGTCATATGGAATTCTCCCCAGAAATTCAACACCCATCTCCAAAGCAATCTTCTGTCCGCCGCCAGTTTTAAAAATATCAATTCTTTCCCCACAGTGAGGACAAATAAATCCAGACATATTCTCTATTACCCCTATAAAGGGTATTTTTAATTGCTGCGCAAACCTTACGCTCTTTTTAGCATCCAAAGTAGCTAAATTTTGTGGAGTGGTAACCACAATTCCACCGTTAAGATCAGGCATAAGCTGGGCTATGCTCAGAGGTTCATCACCGGTGCCGGGAGGAGAATCAATAATCATATAATCAACAACACCCCAGTTAACATCACTTAAAAACTGCCTGATTAATTTCATTTTCATAGGACCCCTCCAGATAACCGGGCTGTCTTCGCTCTGGAGCATAGAAGCAGTGCTAATTACCTTCATATTTGGGAAAGCTTTAATTGGTTCTATCTTTTTGTTTGTACTGGTTAGCTTTTCTTTTTCCAGGCCCATAATCTTTATCACATTGGGTCCATGTATGTCTATATCAAGAAGGCCAACCTTATAACCTTTGGACATAATACGGTAAGCCATATTTACCGCAACAGTAGTTTTCCCTACACCACCCTTTCCGCTGAAAACCATAAACTTGTTTTTTACCCCGGACATATTTTTAGTAATCTCTTCATCCTTTATTATATTGTTCATATAAGTACCTTTTACTTGTTTTTAAACAAAGAATAGAGACACGTTTTAAAGTATCCCTATCCTTTCTTGTTTTATAACCCTATTTTTTTATTTTGCTTTTTGCTCTTTGGACAATTCATCCATTCTAGTCTGTATCTCATCTAGTTGCTTCTTTAAAGCCTCTGAGTGGCTCTTTAATATTTCTTTTTCCTGTTCAGGTTCTAATTCAGATACAGGTGGAGCGCCATAATACGGATACTCACCTACTCCTCCCCAGGCAGGCATACCTACATTATATCTAGCCCATCCAGGAAGACCTGTGGCATAATACCAATTTCTATATCCGCGTCCTCTGCCAAATCCACCTCCAAAGGCTCTTCCGCCACCCGGGTACCTTCCTCCATAAGGATTCATATATCCGGGAACAGAATAACCAGCGCAATATCCAGCACCTCTTCCAGTCATGGGACCCATTCCTCCAGGTCCAGTTCCGTCTCCTCTTGGCATTTTAAATTCCTCCTATCGTGTTAATGTTGGTGATAATTACTTGTAAAAATACATAGTATTTATGTTAAATCTTATTCCTGATATTATGATTACCAGGAGTAAGAATTTGAAAAGATCTTAAACCAGTAATTTATATAATTACTTTGCAGACCTACCTTTAATGGTAAGTTATTGCTTTTCTATTAAGATCTCAAATCTTGCTCCTTTAGTTTATGCAGGCAAGCATAGCTTAATTCCTCCATGCAGGCCCAACAGGGTTATTGCTTTTTTTAAGTCTGCTACTTGCCTGCGCCAGATATGGCCACTGGACAAAAGTTAATAGAATGTTGCGCATTAGATCGCTACCTACGATAGGTTCTTATCCAGTGGCACAAGTTAAAAATAAGAAGGGAGATATCATGAAAACTTGCCTGTTTGTGGGAGTTGACACCCACAAGTACTCTCATACCGCTGCAGTGTTGGATGGCTACTTTGAAGTTGTAGCTACTATAAGCTTTGATAACAGCACAGAAGGATTTAACCATCTTTTTGATAAGCTTAATAAGCTTGTCTCTCGAAGGGATCTTGTCTTTGGCCTTGAAGACAGCCAGGGATTGGGTAGCTTTCTTGCCTGCTATCTTATCAGTAAGGGACATCTTGCCTTAGAGATTAATCCTGTATATACAGATAGAAGCAGGCGCCGTACGGTTAGCCGGGAAAAGTCTGATAAGAGGGATGCAATAGTAATTGCAAAGACACTTATCCGGGAGAGGGCAAACCTCCATCCTGTAAGGATAGAAAGAAACAGTATTGCCCTAAGGGAGATGGTGGGATACCGCCAGACGCTTGTAAATGAGTCTACAAGGATAAAAAACAGGCTTCATGTGGCTCTATTTAACCAGTATAAGGGGGTCTTGGGCCAGTTCGGCAGCCCCTTTGGCAAATGCGCCCTTGCTTTCTTTGCCAGATATCCTGATCCTTTTCTTTTAAAGAAAGTTGATCCTGATACCCTTTCAGTCTTTCTTAAGACCCATTCAAAAGGAAGATTCGGCGATAAGAAAGCAAGAGCTATACTATCCAGTATAGATAATAGTATAGCCGATAGCCTGACAGGTACAAGAGCCCATATAATAGAGAGCCATACTAAAAGGCTTGTCCAGATTGACAAAGAGCTAAAAAAGATACAGGAAGTGCTGGAGGAACTTGTAGAAGCTTCTTCCTATGGCTGCCTGACTTCAATTCCCGGAATAGACACCGTAACTGCTTCTAAGATAATCTCGGGTGTTATGGATATAGCCAGGTTTTCTTCTTCGTCTAAACTTGCCAGATTCTGCGGTATTGCACCTGCTGAAAAAAGTAGTGGCAGAAAAGAAAAGTACGAGAAATCAAAATACGGCAATAAGTCGCTTTACTCTACCATTTATTTTATGGCTCTTGCCCATATAAGCAGGACCAGAGACGGCAGGGATAAAAACCCTGTATCACGTGCTTACTACCTTAAAAAGATCTCTGAGGGCAAGACCAAAAAGGAAGCTCTTACCTGCCTGGCACGAAGGCTTGTAGACCTTATCTATGCAGTTATGAGAGATAGGAGCATATATAATTTTTCAAAGAGCAGATTTACAAAGCAAAATGACAGTGTCATAAATACTGCGGTTGCTTAGTAAATTTATTTATATTTATTTTTCAATGTTCTTTGACAATTTAATAATTTTTTATCTTTTTTACTTTAATCATTTACATAGAATGACTTAAAATAAATTTTTTTATAAATATAATACTAGAACCTTCTACCCATTCCTCTCATACCTCTACCCCGGCCAATTCTTGCAGATAACATTCCACGTCCTCTCCTAAAATAACCAAATCCTGCTGCAATAGGAGGCATGTAAGCTCCTCTTATAGAATAATAAGGATAATTATTATATAATGGAGCGCTATACTCACCATAATTGGCACCATAAGGATAACCAGGATTTACAGGATATCCTTGAATCCCATCATAACCAACTGGTACATTACCTGTGTAACCAACCGGTACTACACAAAAACCTCTTCCACCACCCGTAAGTGGTCCCTGTCCTAATGGTCCTGTTCCATCAAAGCCTGGCATATTTTCACCTCCTCAGTTTTTTGTAAATTACAATTTTCACATTTTCTCCAATATGTAAATTTTACTATTAATAGAAACTTATCAATCTAACTTACTCCTATCAATTATTTGTTTATTACTGTATTCTTTTATTATGTTATGGACATAAACCCAAAATAATTATAATGAACATATGCCCATTAGTCAAGTAAAATGCGAAATAATAATTTTTAAAAAGAAAGGATTAATTGTAAATTCTATAGTCAGGAGAGGCCTTTTACCAATTTTTTATCAATTTTACCTTTTCAGTCAAATTACAATCTGCAATAAATTTCCCTATATTTCTACTTTTTATTTTTAACTCAGGGGCTATCTCACTAAGAGGTACCAAAACAAATTTTCTTTCCTCTATTCCAGGGTGTGGAACAGTAAAAAAATCAGATTCTATAACCATTTCTCCGTAATATAATAAATCTATATCTATAATTCTTGGACCATATCTTTTTTCAGACCTTTTTCTTCCAAAACCATACTCAATACCTTTTAAAAACCCTATCATTTCAAACGGGCTAACTTTTCCATTTACCTGTGCCTGTAATACTATGTTATAAAAATAATTCTGGTCTTTAAGGTACATCGGCTCTGTTTCATATATAGAAGATACTTTTATTATATTAATATTGGAGTTTCTGCCAATTAAATCAACAGCTTTCCTTAAATTATTCTCTCTATTTCTAATATTTGACCCAAGGGACATATAAACATTAACTTCACTGCTTTCTAATTTACTTTTTCCACTGCCTTCTACACTTTTTCTATCCAGTATATACTCAACCCCGACAGATTCAATGTTCTCTTTTATAGGTGGTGATGTTTTTTCTATTTTTACAGATACTTTTTCTATTAGAAATGACATTCCTATAATTCTATTAGCTATTTCTTGAGATAATGTTTCGAGGAGATTGAATCTCCGGTTACTATTTATATCCTTTACAAGCCTTATTACCTCAGAATAATTTATAGTATTTTCTATGCTGTCATCATTTAAAAAGCTGCCTTTATTTATTAAAATTTCAATATTGAAGCGGAAATTCTGGCCATCTTTCTTCTCGCTATCCCTCACACCATGATAGCCAAACAAATTAAGATCTTTTATTAATATTCTGAACATCTTAAGATTATATTAAAATCCGTTAGTAATTCTTTTAGCAATCTTTACCGCTCTTATGGTTTCCTTTACATCGTGCACTCTTAAAATATTTACTCCATTTATAACTGAACAAATTGCCGCAGCAAGACTTCCCTCAAGTCTCTCCTCTACCGGTAAATCCAGAATATTACCGATAAAAGACTTTCTTGAAGCTCCGATAAGTACCGGATACCCCAACATCCTGAATTCATACACCTTATTCAATATTTCCAGGTTATGTTCCAGGGTTTTTCCAAATCCTATGCCGGGGTCGATAATTATTTTCCCAGGCTTTATTCCTGAATCAATTGCAATATTAGTCTTATCTTCAAGATAATCATAAATTTCATCTACCACATCCTCATATTCCGGATTCTTCTGCATATTTTCAGGAGTTCCCTTAATATGCATAACAACTACAGAAACATCGCCTTCGGCGATAACTTTTACCATATTAGAATCCATAGAAAAGCTACTGATATCATTTATAATATGTGCTCCGGCAGCTATTGCTCTCCTGGCTACTTCGGACCTGTAAGTATCGGCAGATACTAAGATATCATAATTTTTACTGATATATTCTATTACAGGAATAATTCTTTCAACTTCTTCTTCAAGTCCTACAGGAAGTGAGCCAGGCCTGGTTGACATTCCTCCTACATCAATTATCTGCGCTCCTTCTTTAACTATAGTTTCAGCTCTCCTGCAAGCTTTATCTTTTTCAAAATAATATCCGCCATCATAAAAAGAATCCGGTGTAACATTCAAAATACCCATTATCAGTACATCTTCACTCAAGTTAAACTCTTTTTTACCTATTATTAACTCTTTTCTTTTTTTATTTTCATCCAGCTTATCAATATAACTTTCCAGATCACCTGATAAAGCTTTTAAACCAAATGGCTGCTGCTTTATCTTACCGATTAAACTTCTTACACCTTTAATTGTACCCTGGATAATAACATCTGCCTTACCGCCGGTTTCCATAAGTGAATTCCTGGAAGTAACTACATCACCGCCTCTGGCAAGCATCTCCTGCTTTAATATATTTGCAGCTAATGGGTTAATACCCCTAATTTTCAGGGATATTGGAAATATTTTATCGACCATTATACGTGACCCGGCAGCAGTTGCTCCGATTTTTTCAAACTCTTTTAAACCTTCCTGCCTGGTTTTGATGTTTAATGCTCTTATTTTGAACTTCATATTCTATTTATTTGACTTGATAAGTGCCATCACTTCAGCTCTTGAAGCTGCATTTTCTCTAAATAAACCCCTCACTGCAGAAGTCACTGTCAGGGTATTTGACTTCTTTACACCTCTCATGCTCATGCACAAATGTTCAGCTTCAACAATAACCAGGACACCTCTGGGCTTGATTTTTTTCATAATAGTATCCGCTACTATTGAAGTTAATCTCTCCTGGACTTGCAGCCTCCTGGCCACGATATCAAATACTCTCGTAAGCTTGCTAAGGCCAATAATTTTCCCGGTCTTATTGGGAACATAAGCTATATGAGCTTTCCCTACAAAAGGTACAAGATGATGTTCGCATACAGAATAAAACGGAATATCCTTTACCAATATTATTTCATCATGGTTTTCATCAAACATTGGTCCGAGTTCCTGGGATGGATCTTCTCCAATTCCACTAAATATTTCCTCATACATCTCAGCAACCCTTTTTGGAGTTCCCTTGAGGCCCTCTCTGTTTATATCCTCCCCGATGCCTTTTAATATTAAAATTACTCCTTCTTCTATCATTTTTTTATCCACTGATTACTCCTGTTCCAAATTAATATTATAAATAATAATCATTTAAATCTGATAAAAGAACCACGTCATGATCATTATTTTAAGCAATTTCTCTATAATCCACTATCTTTAACAGATAGTGCGTTTAATTCCCCTGATAATACCAAAAAGCTGGGTTATAAAATGTTTGGTTATTTTTTGGATATTGAAATAGCTTACTTAAATAAAAGTTTATTTATTATTTATTACTTTTTACTGGTTGCTTTTACAACTTTCTTTTTTATAGTTTTTTCTGCTGCGTTCTTAGTATTTAAAACTTCACTTTTTTCTTCCAGCTGCTCAACTCTCTTGCTTTTCTTGCTTTCTACTTTTGATAATATCTTGAGTATTTCTTCTCTGCCGAGAGTTTCTTTTATCATTAGCTCATTGGCCAGATCAGCTAGAGTCTTCTTATTTTCCAAAAGTATCTTTCTTGCCATCTCATAACTATCCATAATTATATTATGGACTTCTTCATCAATAGCAGAAGCTATCTCGTCACTATAATGAGGCCTTGAGGCAATTTCCTTTCCCAGGAATACTTCTTCTTCTTCACCTTTAAAAGTAATTGGACCCAATTTCTTGCTCATTCCATATTCCATAATCATTTTCCTGGTAATTTTAGTAGCCCTATCCAGGTCATTCTGGGCACCTGAAGTTATATCGTTGAAATTCATTTCTTCGCTAACCCTACCCCCCAGAAGCTGTGTAATATTATCTATAAGCTCTTTTTTAGATTTTAAAAATCTGTCTTCCTCGGGTAGAGTAATTACATAACCCAACGATCTCCCACGTGAAATAATAGACATTTTATGAACAGGATCAGTATGAGGAAGAACATATGAAAGTATTGCATGACCTGACTCATGATAGGCTATTATTCTCTTTTCTTCTTCTGATATGATTCTTGATTTTTTCTCAGGTCCGGCTATAACTCTTTCTACTGCTTCTTCTATCTCAAACATGGTTATTTTTTTCTTATTATGTCTTGCTGCTAGAAGAGACGCCTCATTGAAAAGGTTGGCCAGATCTGCACCTGTAAATCCAGGAGTTTGTTTGGCTATATTTTTTAAATTAATACCTTTATCCAGGGGCTTGCCTCTGGCATGTATCTGCAATATTTCCTCTCTGCCCAGTAGATCCGGTCTATCCACGACTATTTGCCTATCAAACCTTCCAGGTCTGAGCAGGGCAGGATCCAGGATATCCGGCCTGTTTGTAGCCGCAATCAATATAACAGTACTATCAATATCAAATCCATCCATTTCTACAAGCAGTTGATTTAAAGTTTGTTCTCTTTCATCATGACCTCCACCTAATCCAGCCCCCCTGTGTCTTCCAACTGCGTCAATTTCATCCATAAATACTATAGACGGCTGATTTGCCTTAGCCTGATTAAAGAGATCCCTGACTCTGGAAGCTCCCACACCAACAAACATTTCAACAAATTCAGAACCGCTAATGCTAAAGAATGGTACACCGGCTTCACCTGCAACCGCTCTTGCCAGAAGCGTCTTTCCAGTTCCAGGAGGCCCATATAATAGAACACCCTTGGGAATTTTTGCACCCATAGCCTTAAATTTACTTGGATTTTCCAAAAATTCTTCAATTTCTCTTAATTCTTCCACAGCTTCATCAACTCCTGCCACATCTTTAAAGGTAACTCTTTTTTTACCTTTACCTACCAATCTTGCTTTACTCTTTCCAAATTGAAGCACTTTAGAGCCCCCGCCCTGAAGCTGATTCATCATAAAGAAAATTAAGCCAAACATTATAATAAAAGGTATGGCACCTACTAAAATCTGAATCCATATAGATTGTTTCTGATTATCAACTTTAAAGGGTAAATCATTATCCAGTAACAATTGCGTAACATCATAATCTCCTAAAAATGAAACTTTAAATTTAGTCCCATCTTTTAATTCACCCTCAATTATTTTATCCTCTCCTTTAATCACCATTGGTGTTGAAGTGCTTATTTTATTCTGATTTACTGCTTCAACAAATTCATTTAAATTAAACTCTTTAATTACAGGTGAAAGAAAAAGAGGATTTCTGAAGATCAAGAACATAATAGCTATCACCAGTATTAATAATGCTATACTTTTAAATCCTCTACTATTAGAACCTTTATTATTTTTCAAATTCAAAACAACTCCTTATCAAATTAAT